>DAXX01000036.1 GCA_002506605.1 Thaumarchaeota archaeon UBA160 | reverse complement strand
ATCTTATTTGACCAGCATCAATAAATTGTAAAAACTTAAAATAATAGGAATTTTTGATGAATATTAAAATTTAAAAGCTGTTAAAATATAAAATACAATACTAAAATATCAGACTAAAGATTTGATTTACAGGCTAGGTAATGGTAGTTCACATATTATCATTCTGTATAAACGCCGGCTAAACTTAAGCCGCAATTTTCAAATTTTATTATTAACAAGGATCTTTATCAAGTTTAAGCAGATCCGCCTCTTTTCATACCAAAAATATTTTTAGCATTTCAGAATTGACTCTTTACAACTTTCTTTGTGTAAACTACAAATGGCGTTAAAAAGATGCCAAAGATTATGCCCTCTGGAATTGATGCAAGTGTTCTGAAAAATATAAAGGTGGAATTAAATATAAAACCGTGAACAAATGAGCCCCAGAATCCCATAAAGAATAGGGGGACAGAAACAGAGTAAGCCACACCACCTATAGCTCCATCTAAAAAAGATATAGCTCTTAATGAAGTCATGAAGTCGTTTTCTCTGAAAATAAGCCAAAGATCTATTATCATAGCGTACGCCATAATATCGCCTATGATCCAAAACGGTTCTCCACCAAATCCATAATGAGTTATGTCTCCAAGCAGATCATAAACTATTATAGTAATTGCAATGGACCCTGGCTTTCCTACAAGCGCTGCTACAACAAGCAACAAGTAAATATCTCCTATAAGAGACAAATCAAAAAAATTATTAAAGACTGTAAAGGAGGGTATAAATGAGGCTATAAAATAATGATATACCACAAGCATGGCTGCTACCAAACCCATATAAGTTGCATCTCTCGTCGTAAACCTAGGATTCTTTTTGGATGCTTTTATCTTCCAGTATAAAATTAGTGATGCCAAATAAACTGCGGTAAGCGTTGCTATTATTGGCCACGGTATGACAGTGTACGTGTTAAAGTGAACTCCATTCCAGATCATATCATTTTTAAGCATTATTGTTTATATAAGTTTTATCTTAAACGATCTTATTTAAGAACGGTTAAAATGATTTAAATACAAGATAAAAACATGTCTTAAAGTAGTTTTTTAATCACTTAGGCTGAGTATAGGCGACCTTTATCTGACAGTATCTGTATAATGCATCGTAAAGCGGAAACTGAAGCTTCATGTTCTCATAATCATCGCTCGCAATTTCTCTGAATCCAAGCGCTGCTGCTTTCAGTCCTTTTGATTCCTCTGGAACTTCTTTAGGATTATGAGCATCGGCACCCCTAACTATCTTTGCTAACTCGAGCAAAGCCGGGTCTTTTAGCCCATACTTCTTTATGATTGCATCAAAACTTACATATTCGACGCCGTTTTCATAGTAATGGTTCAGTTCAGCACCTTTAACGTCAAAAGGTATTGCACCTTCCTTTTCGACAATTTTAAAGACATCTTCTTCTGGCACAAAAATAAATTCGGCTTCTTTATCGATAAACCTTTTTATGAGCCATGGACAGGCTATCCTATCTACCATCGCTTTTTTCCTTGTAACCCATTTCATGTTATGAAATATGTAATTCCTTGTATAAATATATTTATACACGAAAAAGCTGTAATAAGAACAATGAATACTGATGTTGCAGTAATAGGCGCAGGCGCCACAGGCCTCTTTACCGCGCTCGACCTAAGTTTGAGGGGAATCAAGGTAACGGTAATAGACAGGGGCGGGTTAATAAACGGCACCTCAGGCAGGATGCATGGACTTTTGCACAGCGGGGCAAGATATGTGACGAACGATTTGGCTTCAGCAAAACAGTGCATAGAAGAAAACCAGATACTTAGCAGGATAGCTCCTCACGCTGTATTTGATACCAAAGGGCTTTTTGTTGCTGTGAAAGGAGATGATGAGGCTTTCATAGATCAGTTTGTTAAAGGGTTAGATGAGGCTGGAATCCCTCACATCGAGATCGACAATGCTCTAGAACTTGAACCAAATTTAAGCAGAGACGTAAAATACGCTGTGCAGGTTCCTGATAAGGTTGTAGATCCTTTTAAGCTCTTTGCTGGGGTCGCATATTCTGCAAAAAAGAACGGTGCAAAATTTTTGCTATACGCTCAGGTTAAAAAAATTTCTGGCTCAAAGATAATAACCAGTAGAGGAGAGGTTGAGTCCAGACTAATCATAAACGCAGCCGGTCCTTGGGCACCGCGCATATCTGCAATGCACAGCAATGAAAGCAAAGTTATTGAGCTTATGCCAACCATAGGCGTAATGCTGGTATATGATAAGAGGCTGAACAACATGGTCTTGAACAGGTTAAGGCCCCCTTCAGATGGCGACATATTGGTTCCTTATTACGGCACAAGCATACTTGGAACAACAGCACAGGTTGTTGAAGACCCTGACAACGCTGAGATAGCAGACGAAGATATCCAATACCTTATAGAGGAAGGTAGCGCTATGGTTCCCAGGCTTTCAGAATTACAGCCAAAAAGGTACTATTATTCTGTAAGGCCTTTGCTCAAGGGTTCCAGCGCCAGAGCGGCTACAAGAGACTTCGAGATCTACGATGAAGGCGATATGCTCACCATAGTGGGAGGAAAGCTGACAACCTCGAGGCTCATGGCCGAAAAGCTTTCTGATTTGGCAAGCGAAAAGCTCGGTAAAAAATCTAAGAGCATAACTGCCAATACGCTGATACCGGATGCGCTTTCATTTTTTGCGCTGAAAAATACTATTGGAGATGAAATTTATGGCAGCGGTTATGCTCTTTCAAAGTTGGAGGAGGCCATTCAGAATGATTGAATTAAGCGGGCAGAATCAAGTTAAAAGGCCGAACCTTTTAGCGTTTCTTAAGGAACCATCAGCTTTCAGCAAATGCATACCAAACCTTGAAAGTCTTGAAATTAAATCCCCTAACGAATTTACTGCAAAGTTCAAGATTGAGGTTCCTGAAGAAATGGGAGTAAGTTATCTTAAAAACATCGGAATAAAAATGAACTTTACTATTTCATCAAATAACAATACTGTAAAGATGCAAGGGGAGGGAAGATCCATGGGTTTAAAGGTTAAGATAGAAATATCCATAGAGGTTGAAGAGCAGGAAGGCTATTCCTTAATGAGCTGGAGGGCTCTGGTAGATATTGGTGTGCTTGAACGTATGTTGGGTAAAGAGTACATCAACAAATTTTCTCACGATATAATATCGAAGCTTGTAACTTGCATTAGTGTTTCCTCATAGCTTGTTAATTACATGCCCTCGGTGGCATGGCTTCTCGTTTTAATTTATAATCGCTTTTACACGAAGATGCTTTTCATATATCTAGCATAAAATTAGATATGCATGCCTAACTAATCGGTTGCGTCATGCAAGCGCATCATTATAATTCGTTGCTTTTGATTTATTATAAAAGCATTTTTGTTTTTTCTACTGTGTTGAATACTTCAAAAGCTTNNGAGATAGCTAAAAATAATCAGTACTTTTAGTATTTAGTCATATTATCTATAGAATTATATGATTTTTATCTCTTAAAAAACGTTTTTAATATTTATTCAACACAGCATGTTTTTTGCAAACAAGCAGATAATCTTTACTAACGATAGGCGAATCTAGTCTCCTATAGAGTTAAACAGCAAATATATACCCAGGCCATAAGCCCACGGAACATCCATAGCCCAGCCTAATGACCGTTTTATGGCAGCCTTCCATCCTGCGTGTAATTTTTCTCTTTCATAAGCACTAATTTTAGGGTAAAAGGTCCTCTCAGGCTTCCAGTTTTGTCTCAGCTCATCTAAACTTTCCCAGAATCCTGTGGCAAGTCCTGCAAGGTAACCTGCTCCTTGAGCTGTTGTCTCAAGAACATAAGGTCTCACTATTTTGAGTCATGTTATGTCAGCTTGCAGTTGCATGAGAAAATTGTTTTTAGAACCACCGCCGTCAACTTTAATTTCTTTTATATTAAATCTTGCATCTTTAATTATCGTGTCTATTACATCTTTGTTAAGGTAAGCTATAGATTCTAATGTCGCTCTTGCTATCTGAGCAATGCTCGTTGCCGCGGTAACCCCAACCAGCAAGCCCCTTGCATACTGATCCCAGTATGGCGAAGCCAGACAGGTAAATGCAGGCACAAAATAAACTCCTCCAGTATCAGCAACCTTTTTTGCGAGTTCTTCTACTTCTTTAACATTTTTTACTATTTTTAAAACCATCTTTAAGCCACTGAACCGCGGCTCCAGTTATAAATATGCTTCCTTCTAACGCATATTTTGCTTCTCCTTCTTCTACAGAATGAAATACAGTCGTTAACAGCTTAGATTCAGACGTTATCCTTCTATCTCCTGCATTTATAAGTATAAAGTTACCTGTTCCGTAAATCGACTTCATTTCACCTTCTTTAAAACAGGCCTGCCCAAAAAGAGCCGCCTGTTGATTTCCAATGTCTGCAGCAATAGGTATTATTTGTTGAATCAAAAAGTTTCAGCGCTTCATCTCTTAAAAAGCCATAGGGCAGCTTTTCACTCTAGGGTCTTGTAAGAGGTAAAGAATCAAGAGGAATTTTGCCTTTTATATCAAGAAGGCTGGGATCCCATCTTAAGTTATCATTGTTGAACAACATTGTTCTTGATGCGTTTGAATAATCTATAACATGCGCGCCTTTAATCCACAGGTGTCAACATATTTTTGCTACCTTCTGTCAATTTCCAAATAATCCAAGAGTCTATCGTGCCTAGCAAGGCATTACTTGAGTGTAATTTAGCTTTTATGTCTTCATTGTTTTGAATAAGCCGCATGATCTTTGGACCTGTAAAATAAGCATCCGGAACGAGCCCTATTTTTTCTTTTATAAGCTCTTCGTAGTCTTTTTAAAACGCCAACCAAGTTTGATGACCTTCTGTCCTGCCATACTATCACGTTATAAAGAGGGTTTCCTGTTTCCTTATCCCAGATCACAAGGCTCTCTCGCTGATTTGTAATCCCAATAGAATCTATTTTGTTTACATCAGCTTTGCCTATTTTAATAACCTCTTTTATGCAGGCTTTTACGTTTTGCCAAATTTCGATGGGATCTTGTTCAACCCAACCCGGTTTTGGATAAATCTGCGAGTGTTTTTTAGACACAAAGAATTCTAAAGACCCATCTCACGAAGAAGTGCTACTTTTGTGTTTGTTGTACCTTGGTCAATTGCCATTACATATTCTTTATTCATAACTTATAATCTAATTTAATTTGGTAAATTTAAATATAGTTTCTCAAAATTAACCTTAAAATCAAAGTTTACAAATGCATTTTATTCTTTTCTACATTCTTTAAATAATCTGTCTGGATAATCTCCAGTTAAATCGTCCACACCTATTTCGCAGAACCTTCTTATGTCTTTTATTTCATTGACTGTCCATACTCCTAGTTTTATACCATATTTATGCAATTCAGTAATGTCCTCTTTACTGTAAACTAGTCCTTGGAAAGCTTGAATCCAAGTAGCATCTAGTTTTTTTGCTATGTCTATGAACCATTTTGGCCTGCCTTCAATTATAAGCCCAATTTCAATCTCTTTGTCCAATTCCCTTACTTTTTTTAAAGAATCAAAATCAAACGAAATTATCTGTATATTTTTCTTTAAATGAAAATTATCTATTGCATCAAGCACTTTTTCTTCAATATGCGGGTAATATTCATAACTGTGCTTTATTTCAATTTTGTACAAAAGCCTTTCACGATATCTATTAAATACTTCGGAAAGAGTGGGAACAGTTGTTCCTACATACTTAGGCGAAAACTTTATCCCTGCGTCAAGGCTCTTTATTTGATTCAAATTCATTTCTTTTATGTAACCTTTTCCGTTGGTTGTTCTATCAACCGATTCATCATGCATCACTATTAACTCCCCGTCAGCTGATTCATGAACATCTAACTCGATGCCGTCCATTTTATATTGTAAAGCTAAATCAAATGCAGGCAAAGTGTTTTCTGGGGCTAAGCCCCTAGCTCCTCTATGTCCAAACAAAAGAATTTTCATTTTATATTTACATTATTAAATTTAATTTTATAAATGTTATTTAAAAGCTTGATATTCTAAGAAATTTTTACTATCACTTATATTATTACAAAAGAATGAAAGCCTCGCCCATTTTAGGCGGATGATGAAAATTTAAAATTTTTCTCTAAGTTCAATCAGAGCAACCGTTTC
>DAXX01000034.1:207-6228 GCA_002506605.1 Thaumarchaeota archaeon UBA160 | reverse complement strand
AAAAAAAGACTAAAAAAGAATAAACGCCTAAATCTTAAATGCTAAATTTATTGAATTTATTTTGTTATCATCCTCTGGAAAAGAGGTATAGCTATGGCAAAGGTTACGACTGAGTATATTAGAAGGACAAGCACGTCGTTCCAAACAGCAGAAAATGGCGCGTTCATTACCATCACAGATCTGAATCCTGTCACTGTATAAACAAGGGGAAACATGTACGCTATGTCCCTCAACCACCAAGGAAGCTGAAGCACTGGGTAAAATATACCTGAAATGAATATCATAGGCATTTCCAACATCAGCATTATCATCTGAGCTGATTCCTGATCGCTCACAAAGCTTGTAGCTATTATCCCTAAGCCTGTAAATGCAAGTATGCCGAGGAAAAGTATAAGAGCCATCAAGAAAACGTTCCCATATATCTTTACCCCAAACAACAATATCGAAAGTATGACAACAATGACCCCGCTTATTATTCCCCTGAGTGCCTGCGCCATGGCTTTGCCCATTACTATAGAAAACCTTGAAACTGGCGTCATCAGAATTCCATCCATTGTTCCGAGCTCCCTTTCTCTCGAAAAAGACATAGCAAGCCCTGCCAGCCCGCCCATTACAACGCTCATTGCTATGAAACCAGGCGCAAGAAACTCAAAGCTGCTTGGAGTTCCAGGTATCAGCCCCTGAAAGTTAACGGATATAGTTACAAAAGACGCTGGGAATCCCTGATTCATGCTCGGCTGCACGTTGAGCTGTGAAAATATCTGCTGGATGCCTGCAGTTACTATTTGGTCGAGAGTCGGGTTCATCTGATCAACTATTACTTGGACAGTTGCCTTTCCTAAGCTCAGCTCCTGCCCTAGCCCCTGTCTAAATATTACTATAGCATAAACCCTCCCTTGAAGCAAGGCTTGCTCTGCTTGTGAAAGCGAGCTGTAAGTTATAACATTAAAGGAGCCTCCCGATTGAGCTATATAAATAAAGCTGTTTATTAGATTGAGCGCTGCAGTAGATTGATCTTGATTTACAATTGCGATCGGAATGTGCGTAATTGTGCCATTGCTTGGAAACATATAACCAAATAACAGCATGAGCAAAATTGGGAGCAAAACCATAGAAATTAACCTAGCCCTTACCCTGTAGAACTCGGTAAGGTCTTTTCTCATTATTACATAAAGGTGGTATAAAGGCCCTTTCATCACCATCCTCTCCTTTTTAACCTACCGCTTATTTCATCCCTGAGCTCCCTTCCTGTAAGCTCGAGAAACACGTCTTCTATCTTGCTAGCATTGTATTTTGCCTTTAACTCTTCTTTTCTTCCAATTTCAAGAATCTTTCCCTTATCCATTATAGCTACGGTATCAGAAAGCTCATCAATCTCATACATATCATGAGACGTTAGTATAATTGTAAGTCCTTTGTTTTTTAGGTTCAGTATATAATCTCTAACCCATCTCACGCTCTGCGGGTCAAGCCCGTTAGTGGGTTCGTCCAGAATCACGACCTTTGGGTCGTGCAGAAGGGCCCTTGCAATATTTACCCTCTGTCTCATGCCGGTCGAAAATGTTCCAACAGGTTTGTCTTTTACTGCAAGCAGCTTTACTTCTTCTAGTAGTTCTTTAATCCTTTCCTTTAAAACTTTTGAGTCAAGGTCGTAAAGCTTTCCAAAAAATTCTAGGTTTTCAACTGGCGTTAACGGAGCATAAAGTATAAGCTTCTCCTGAACGACGCCTATAAGCTTTCTGACTTCTTGTGCATGTTTAATTACGTCATAACCTTCAACGTATGCTCTGCCAGAACTAGGTCTTAGGACAGTGCATATCATCCGTATTAATGTGCTTTTCCCCGCACCGTTTGGGCCTACTAACCCGAATATTTCCCCTTTTCTAACTTTGAATGAAACATTATCAACAGCTATAAGATTGCCAAAATATTTTGTTAATTTTTCTGCTTCTACAGCGTAATTCATCTTCTTCTCGCCAATAAAAGCGCCAAAATCGATACAATAATTACTAGTATAGCTATTATAATGTAGTACAGGCCAGGAGGCGTGGTAACATACGCCAAAAGCTGATTAATATATGACTCTTTTATTGTAAAGTATACTGGTATCCTTTCACTGAATATCTGTCCTGGAGCGTTGTCTTGGAGCCATGTGGCTACTATTGTTCCCCTAAACGTTCCTGTTGGTGCATTAGATCCAACATCAAGCGAAAAAACTGCTATAGCGCTTTGTCCAGGGGGTATATCTCCAAGATAATCATATATATTACCGCTGAGCATGTTAGGAAGCTCGAGTTCAGCTTGGACATCTTTGGCTGAAGTGTTTCCATAATTGGTTATGTTGTAGGTAATTGTTACATCTGAAGCGCCTTGAGTTAAATTAACAAATTCAGGGAACATGCTTAGCTGAGCTTTAGACGATATAGGAACTTTTAAAATATAACTGTAAGTCCTCCCAATGTATGATATGTTCAAAGTTACTTCGGAATATGAAGGCGATGAAGCATTACTGCTTACACTTATCAAATAGGTCAGCTGTACAGGTGTTCCAGGTGGCAGCAATCCTATGGTTGTTTGTGAGGGAGATATAAGGCTCATCTGCTTTGAAACTGAAACGCTTATGTTAACGCTATTTGCAGTTACGTTTCCTGAGTTTACTACATATAATATAAGCTCAGCATCCTCAGTTCCTGGGAAGACCTGAGGAGGGTTAAGCCCAAAGCTTTGAAGAGTTACCTTAGGGGCTCCAAGAACGGGCACATATACTTGCTGCGAATCTGTTATGCCGTTGTTCCACTGAAAAGTTACATTGAGCGGGTAATATCCGGTAGCGGCTGAGATGTTAACGTTAAGATAAAACTCTAAAGGGACGCTCGCGTCAGGAGGAACCGTTCCTATAAACTCCTGAAGTTTGTTTCCAGAAGCAGAATAAAACGGATAGCCGAGGCTCAACGTTACTGTTGCATTGTAAGCAGTGTTGGTGCCTGTATTTCTGACCACAACCGTAAGCGGAAGCCCTGAAGCCCCGGGGTATGCTAGGGTTGCACCACTTCCCCAGTACACTGAGTAAACTTGCATGCTTGAAAAAGTTGATATTGGAAGCTGGGCGTAGTATGTAAAGTTCTTCTGCACTCCCCCTTCCGCGTAACTTACCATTATGGGCAACTTATAAACGCCACTTACTGCCTTAGAGCTAACGTTTACATAAGCAATAAATGGCACTGTATTCCCAGGTGATATTAATGAAGCGTTATTGGGTTCGGTTATAACATAAAAAATGTTGGTGCTTTCTAGTCTCACGCTTACGTTTATTGCTGGTAACTGGCCAACGTTTGTTACGTATATAAAAAGCGGCACGTTGTAAGAACCTGGCTCTACCTCAATTGGAGAAGAAGATGGACCAAAGCTTACACCTGTTACTGAAATTTCCTGTGCTTGGGCATAAACCGGTGTGGCCATCAGCGAGGCTACCAATATAAGAACCACAATTAATTTTTTCATATAACAACTCTTGCAAATGACATATAAAATGATTTTGATATTTCTAAATAATAAAAGCAATATAATTTATAGGGTTGTTATGGCGGCATTTCATGCCTTATTCTTTTCCTAAGGGTTTTATGTTGCCTTAAGGAGCTGGAAGTTTAATGTCCAATCAAAAACGTTTCTAAAAAACCTAAGCTATTGAATAAGTAAGTCTAAGTCTTAAACCAATTTTATACAAAATTTCTTTATATTAAATTTATACTTTCTGAGAAAATTTTATTTATCCTTTTGAATTTTTAGTTAAAGGTGCTAAAATTGAGCTATGTTTTAAAGGTTGATGGTTTGTCAGTTAAATATGGAGATAAAGTAGCCGTAAACGGTTTATCCTTCATCATAAAAGAAGGAGAGGTTTTTGGACTTTTAGGTCCAAACGGAGCTGGAAAAACTTCGACGATAAGGGCTATAGTTAATATAGTTGAATACCAAGGATCAATCGACCTTCTTGGAAAAGGTAAACCTAAAGGAGAACTCAAGAACTACATAGGGGCTGTAATGGAAAGTCCCGCGATTCTTGAATCGCTCACAGTTAAAGAGTTCCTTGAACTTGTTGCTTCTCTAAGAAACATAAATGACGTCCAAAGGCTCGAACATCTTATAGATGCTTTTGATCTCAGACAGTACCTTGGAAACTATATAATGAACCTTTCACAAGGAAACAAACAGAAAGTAGCTATAGTGGCAGCAATAATGCACAAGCCTAAGCTTCTTATTCTAGATGAACCTTTTAATGCGCTTGATGTGAAGTCCGCCAAAATATTTAAAGAAATAATCCAAAACCATAAAAAAGAAGGTGGGGCCGTGCTCTTCTCCACGCATATAATGGAAATAGCTGAAAAGATATGCGACCGCATAACAATAATAGATAAAGGCTCGGAGGTGACTTCAGGGCCAACCCAAGAGATACTAGAAAAGCTTCATGCAGGATCCCTTGAAGAAGCTTTCCTCAAAGCCATACACGCTGAGGAAGAAATTAAGGAGCTAACCGAGGCTTTATGAAAAAGATAAGCTTAGAAGATGCCTTGTCGAGAGAGCTGCTTGTAGCAGGCTACATAGCAGCAAGGCAAACTGGGTTCAGACCATCTAACCTTAAGAGATCTATCAGAAACGTTAGAGTTACAAAGATAATTTATACAATCATTTTTTCGTTTTACATAGCCCTTTTTGCTTTCATTACAAGCTTCAAACAAATAAACTTTGGTATCATTGCGGTTTCTATGCTCATATTCGCTATGAGCGGGCTTTCAGTAAGCAGCATGATGACCCCCCTTTCATATGCGATATACGGCTCAACAAACATCAGAGATTTTCTTCTTAGCACTCCACTCGATGCTGATCAGATACATAAGCTTGTTGGGAAGGCTATTTTTAAGACTGTAGATTATATAGTTTATGGTACCTTAGGCATATCTTTAATAACAAGTTTTATTTTTAAAGAGTTTTACATTCTTTTTAGCACAGCAATTGGGCTTTCTCTTGGAATGTTTTTGCAGCTAGTGGCGCTCGAGCTCTCATACAGGAGATCAAGAACTAGAGCGTCTTCAATAGCAACTAGAAGCGCAGCTTCGCTCATTCCGTTAGTCTTCCTTATTCCTATCTTTCTTTCAGGAACCCTTTATAAGATAAGCCTTTCAAACTTGAGATCGCTTTATTTTATACCTCCCATAAGCGCAGCCTTTGGCAACAGACCATATGGCGCGATAGCAAGCTTTTTCTGGATAACTATATTTGGTTATGGTGTTTACAGGCTTATTCCTGACGTTAGCTGGAAACTAATAAGCGGACCTCCTTCTGCTTTCTTCCCTTTATTTGCAAAGAAGATCTCAAAAAAGTGGAAGATAACACGTTCAAAGACTTTAGCGCTCTTAAGAGCAGATTTTCAGGCAGCAAGCAGATCTTTGTTGGGTGCTCTTATAGGTGGCCCTCTCATAGTTTTTCTGGTAATTCTTATGAATGGCATCTCTTCTTCAGCCTCTAGCATTTTGGCTTTCACACTTGGGATAGAGATGGCGTACCTTTCTATAATAATACCCTACGCTTTTTATGCTATGGAAATGAGGGGGGCTTCAGCACTAAGAATGCTTCCAATTAGCAAAGTTAAGATAGCTATGCCTAAGCTTCTTCTACTGTTAATAACATATTATATTTATGAAGGAAGCCTTACGATCGTCATGCTTGTAAAGCACGTCGGCATTTTAGTTATGCTGCCTTTCCTTATTGGATTTTTTGGCCCAGCAGCTAGCATACCTATGACCGGAATAATATTTGAGGAAACGTTAAAATCTGGAGGAAGCCCTACAGTAATGCTAACTATAGCTTTCTTTTTGGTTTCTGCAATAGTGGTTGCTGTCCCATATGCGGTTTATTTTGTAATGGATTTTTTCGGCTTGGGGTTTTTTAATTCAATAATTGCCATGGTAGTAACAGGCGCGCTTGAATTTTTAATACTAACTTTCTTGCTTAGTTTTTACGATTGAT
>DAXX01000034.1:0-135 GCA_002506605.1 Thaumarchaeota archaeon UBA160 | reverse complement strand
AATTTTAATATTAGCGGCATCATTGATTTCATACAATCTGGGAGCAAGCAGACCTGCCAAAGGAGTTTACCTAATATAAGCTTCGCTGTATGCTCCAGTTCTCACTGAAATATTAAAAGAAATGAACCTCAGCGG
>DAXX01000059.1 GCA_002506605.1 Thaumarchaeota archaeon UBA160 | reverse complement strand
TCTTTTTATTGCGCCAATATAAAGGTTGAGTTTTATTTTTTGCTAATAATTAGTGCAAACTTATATTATGAAAGCGTATGCAATTTTAACATAATTTCATGATTTTAATTTTATAAATCTTTAAAAATTAGATGTAAACAATGTGTTTTTACCTATATTTGGCTTCGTTGTATTAAAAAGGAATTTGTTCCTGAGATTTTAAGGATTTTTTGCTTCTTTAATTTTGTGGACTACTTCGATTAGTCAGTTGGGGCTTTTCGCTTTATCCAGAGAGCTCGCACCTTTGGAGCTGTATGTCAGCTAGCTTTTCGCCTGCATCCAAAGGCGCATCTTTGATATGCATTTCTTGATTATCTGTTAAAGCATTTCTATAAGGGGGCATCCATCACTCCCTTACAGAAGGGACTTTAGACTCATCATTCATGTTAGAGTTAAAAATCTGTTTATCTTTTCTCTGATTTTTCAAATTATTTCTTGATTAGATTGAGCTTCAAAAAATAATCCTGTAATACTTTAAAAGCTTTTGAGAATCTATATATTCAGAAAAGTTTCTTCTGTACGCTTAATCTCACTGTGTTAAACGCGTTAAAAATCTTTATTGAACGGCTTTAAGGAAGAACTTAATACGCAATAATATTTTACACTTAAAAAAATAACAAGAACAAGGTTGAGCTTATTTTAAAAATTATCGTGTAGAAAATAAGCTTTACGCTTTATAAGTTTAAGTTATTTATCTCAAGTTCACTGAACACATGCCGACAAAATATCCCTAAAAGATCGCTATTTTAACTTCTTAATTTTTATATCGGTCTTTTTAAAACTAAGGAACTGCTGTTCTTCAGTAAAGCTTGCGCTTCATTTATGACGGCACTTCTTCTGGCTTGATGTTCTTCAACAAAGTTGCTTACTAGCTCATAAGCTTCAATTTTACAATCTCCGCACATTCTTATGCCATTTTTGCATTCTTCGTAGACATCTTTAATTTTTTTATCATCCTTTGCAAAATAAATGTAAAGGTCAAAGACAGGGCATTTTTCAGGCTCTCCGCCGAGTTCTTTCTGCTCTCTGATTGTCGCGCGCCCTCCAGTAAAAGCATTCATTATCTTTTGCTTTAAGTCTTCTTTTTTGTCTGAAAGCGTTATCATAGATTGCGGCGATCTTTTTGACATTTTTGCTTCTCCAGTTAGAGATCTAACAAGCTTATGATAAATGGCTGAAGGTGGCACAAGTTGCAAATCGTCTTTGTGTTTTGATGCCAAATCTCTAGCGAGTCTTATATGCGGATCTTGATCTGCTCCAACAGGAACAAGGACCGGCTTAGGCCCGTTAAAAGGTTTAGTTTCTGGTAAAAATATATCACCGGCCTGAACTAAAGCCGCAAAATAAAGGGAAATCTTTCTCTCACCATATATGTCAACCAACATGTTAAACGTTACATCATCAGAGAATATAAAAGCAAGATCGGAAACAGCCACCGCTGAAGATTGTTTATACGCGACAGCTCTTCCTGGGTCCATGCCAAGAGCTATCATGTCAGCTACATTATAAACGGCAATTTCGTCACTTTTATCTAAGCTTTGTCCATTATCCACATAAGCTTCTAGATCAGCTATTGAATAAAAAAGAACAGCGTTGGAGTATTTTTGCTGAAAATATATCATCTGTTCTGCTGTTATCATGCTCCCAATATGGAATATACCGCTTGGTTTTATGCCTGAAAGTATTGCTACTGCTTTACCAGATTTAGCTTCAGAAATAAATTTGTCCAGATCTCTGTGCCCGATTAACATGCCTCTTCTATAATATTTATTATCTTTTAAGTCCTCAAAAGTTTCGTTAAATGGTGTAATTCCAAAATCTTGTATTAGTTTACTATAGTCCTTTATTCCAAAATCTCCCCATGGACTTAATGCGTTCAAGTCTAATAGTAGTTAAATATAGAAATGATAACCTTTTCTTAAAAGTTAGCGTGGTTTAATTCTAGTGCTTCTATCTGTTTTTTAAAAAATCAGTCGCGGGCTTTCTCTTCATTAGTAACTTCAGAGCTCAGCCTAGATCATCATCGCAAAATTTTTAGATTGCTTTTATTTTAACCTTATTTTAATATATTCATATGCGTCTCTTTTACTATCAAATGCGTATCTCACTTTTGAAAACCGTGCTTTGAGTTCTTTTACCCTCTTCTTTATAGCTTCTTTATCTTCTTTTTTTAATAAAGTTCTGTAGAGTATATCCGCAATCTCATCCATTTCAGAGGGTCCCATTCCCAACCTCGTAATTTCTTGAACGCCCATCCTTATCCCGCCTGGATTTTTAAAGTGCTTACCTGATTTAATATCACCAGGAATTAGGTTTCTGTTGACTATGATGTTAGCCTGCTCAAGTTCCTTTTCAACTACACCTCCTCCTCCTAAGTGCCATACATCTATAACGACCTGATGCGATTTTGTATATCCATTCTTCTCACCTAAAACTTTAAAGCCCTTTTCTGCCAGCGCACCTGCTAATTTCTGGGCATTCCTAATAATGTCTTTTGCATATTGCTTTCCAAATGCCAGCATTTCAGCAAAAGCTATCGCTTTCCCAGCTACATGATGCAAATGATGATTAGATACGTTACTTGGAAACACTGCATTTTTCAGCTTTTCAGAGTATTTATCGAAGCTAACTATAACTCCCCCCTGAGGGCCAGGAAGAGTTTTGTGAGTGCTACCTGTCATGACATCTGCCCCCTCTTCCAGCGGTTTCTGGAACTCTCCTCCTGCTATAAGCCCTAGAACGTGCGCCCCGTCGTACATTATGTATATATCTTCGGCTTTCAAATAGGGAGCGAGCTCTTTTAAAGGATGAGGGAACAAGAAAAGCGATCCTCCAAAAACAACCATTTTTGGCTTTTTACCCTCCTTTTTCATTTTTT
The DNA here is from genome assembly GCA_002506605.1 of Thaumarchaeota archaeon UBA160. Taxonomy (GTDB): domain Archaea; phylum Thermoproteota; class Nitrososphaeria; order Conexivisphaerales; family UBA164; genus CAYFFZ01. The sequence goes on along the minus strand of DAXX01000059.1, from coordinate 5,914 downwards.
CAATCAAGGCTTTTGTTTTGTCTACATCAATGTTCATCTCTTCTGAATCAAAAGGAAAGTTTTCTACGTTTAGCCCTCTTACTGCGCCAGCCGTGCCACCTAATTCTTTTTTACCGTAAGTTATATGCCCTCCGTTCGGAATCGCCAAAGAAATTATTGTGTCTCCAGGTTCAGTAAAAGCCGTGTAAACCGACAAGTTTGCAGTAACGCCTGCTATTGGTCTAACATCAACGTGCTCTGCATCAAAAAGCTTCTTTCCAAGCTCAATTGCTATAAGCTCAACTTCGTCTATATATTTACATCCAGCATAAACCCTATCGCCAGGCCAACCTTCAGCATATCTTGACATAAAATCAGTTACTATTGCTTCTTTAACCGCTTCGCTTGGAACGTTTTCGGATGCTATAAGTGTTAATGCTTCAGAAAACCATTTATGATGCTCCTCTAACAGATTAAACACCCTTTCATATCTTTCTTTTGCAAACTCATACTCGTCCATATGACCACATACTTACGCATTCCTCCTTAAATAATTTTTACAAACCAAATAAAGCTCGCTACTTTGTTTTCTACTAGCCTTTGGCTTTGTCAGTTTTACAAATCCGAATTCTTTTTTTGCCCTGCTAACAATTTCTGATACACCTTCTCCGTCAAAAAGTTTACAAACAAAATTGCCACCTCTTTTTAGAGAGGCCTCTGCTATTTCTAAGGCTCTTTGAGCTAACTGTATTTGCACATATTGATCGTGTTCCCAGACGCCTGATACGTTTGGAGCTAAGTCTGACATCACAACGTCAAAACCGCTAATGCTAATTTTATCTTTTAGCACATCCATCTGTAGAAATTTTAGATTATTTGCCTCAAATTTTAAAGGCCTTCTATCTATAGCATAAACTTCACCTTCAGGACCTATCGCCTTCAAAGCGATCTGAGACCATCCTCCTGGGGATGCACCTAAGTCAAGAACTCTTTGGCCTGCTTTGAATATGCCATATTTTTTATCTATTTCTTTTATTTTAAATGCCGCTCTGCTGACGTAGCCGGCCCTTTTTGCCATCTTTCTATAATGATCTCTCTTTGCTTCTTCAGGTCTCATTTTTTCTCACTGAAGCTAAATATTGTTGATATTCAGACATTACCCATCTCTCTATTTTTGTGCATGTTTTAGGGGAAATTTCGCCCTCATCATAGCATTTTGAAAACAGTGGACATGTGATGCATGGAGCGTCCGCTATGCTTTCAACGCTCAAGGGTATAAGAAGAGGTTTGATCCTGTAAGTCCATCTGCCATCTTCCAAAACTCTTTCTCTTTTGATTAGCTTTCTCTTTTCTAATCTTGTTGCTATCCTTGATCCGTCCCTGCTGGTCAGATTAAGTTTTTTCCATAGTTCGCTCTGCAATATTCCTTTGTCTCCACTTTCAATTACAATTTTATAAACAAGACTTATAAGGTCTTCTTCCTTGCTCTCTCTAGGCATTGTTTTGTAATTTTTAATTAGCGATTAAAAAACGCTTTCCTATTTTTACTAAAATATAAAGGCTCGTCTTTTTATAAGCCAAGCCCGTAAGAGTTATAAGAAATATAAAATCAACTACTATACAACAATGCCGACTTTAGAACTGGTTGATATTTGGAAGTCTTTTGGTAAGGTGCAAGTACTCAAAGGCGTAAATCTTCGAGTAGAAGAAGGTGAGTTTGTTGTTCTTTTAGGTCCTTCCGGATCTGGTAAGACTACGCTATTAAGAATAATAGCCGGTCTTGAAGTTCAAGACAAGGGGCATGTTAAAATAGGTGAAAAAATAGTTGATGATCTCACGCCCCGTGAAAGAAATGTTGCAATGGTTTTTCAAAATTATGCATTGTACCCACATAAAACTGTTTTTGAAAACATAGCTTTGCCTTTACAAACAAGAAGAATGAAAAAGAGTGAGATTGAAAGCAAAGTTAAAGAAGTGGCAAATCTTCTTGAAATTGAAGGTCTTCTTGACAGATATCCACGGCAGCTCAGCGGAGGACAGCAGCAAAGGGTTGCCCTTGCAAGGGCGCTTGTTAGAAGGCCTCAGCTTTTCTTGCTTGATGAGCCCCTGAGCAATCTTGACGCAAAAGTAAGAATAACGACCAGAACTTTTTTAAAAAAGCTTCAAAAAGATCTGAAAATAACAACAATATATGTTACTCATGATCAATCTGAGGCTATGGCTTTGGCTGACAGGATAGCCGTTATACATGAAGGCATCGTTCAGCAATATGAGGATCCGATAAATCTTTATGAATACCCTGCTAACGAGTTTGTTGCAGGCTTCATAGGGTCTCCACCCATTAACATGATCCCTGCGAGAGCTGAAAGAGGAAAAATCAATTTATTAAATGGAGAACTTAAAACATATTTAGATTTTGAAGGAGAGATAAAAGTAGGCATAAGGCCTGAAAACATAAAAATCGCGGAAGATGGTCAAATATCTGGTAAAGCGCTTGTAATCGAGCCGCTAGGTTCGGAAAACATCATAACTATAGTTGCAGACAACCAAGAAATCAAAGTTAAGACTTCACCAGAAGTAAAAGTAAAAGTTGGAGAAGATGTTAAATTAAGAATTGATAAGTTTTTAGTTTTTAAAGAAGGAAAACTTGTTTTTCCTATCCCTTCAGCCCTCCAACCCATAAACCCTTAATTATATACTTTTGTAAAATTGCTGAAATTATTATGACAGGAATTGAAACTATCAGCCCTGCAGCGGCTAACATACCATAATTTACAACTTCACCAGAACCGTAAACTAACGCCGAAGCCACAAAAACTGTTGCTGTTTCAGAACCTGTAGGCGGAAAGTCAAAAAGATAAGGCGTCCTACCAAGAGTTAGCGCAAACATAAATTCTGTATAACTTGAAAGTATTGCAAAAAAGGCGGCTACAGCAAGCGCGGGCCTTACAATAGGTAAAATTATATCGAAGAAGGCTTCTATACGCGATTTTCCATCAATTAACGCTGATTCATCTATTTCTTTAGGAACATCGTTATAGAACCCAGTTAATATCCAAACTGAGAGAGGTAAAGTAAAAATTGGATATATCATCATCAAAGCCCACCATGTGTTTGTTAGGTTTAATTTTGTTATTAGCGTGTATATAGGGACAAGGTATACCATTGATGGAACAGTGTAAAGATAAAGTGCCCATGCAAGCAACTTTGTACCCCCTAGTTTAAACCTAGCTATTGAGTAAGCCGCTGGCGCAGCTAATATTATTGTTATAATCGCTACAACAGGTGCCACTACGAGACTTACTATAAGATAAGGAGCTCCTTGTAAAATAGCCATAGAAAAGTTCTTTATGAGACCTTGTATCGGATGAGTTGGTAACAAATTCATAACTATTCCAGAATAATGCATAGATGTTAAAAGGGTCCAGATTATTGGGAAGAAAGCAAAAATTGCGCTAAAAATAAGGATCAAATAAGCCAGCGTAATAGAAACTTCTGGCCTAATGTTAAATGAAGGAAAAGATAAATTAAATTTAAAGTGCCTTTCTTTCTTTTTTGTTTCTAATCCAAGTCTGCTTTCCAGCCCCATAGCTTTTATAAAAAGTATACCTAAAATGGTGGATATTCCTGCTAAAATTACCACTGAAGCCATAGCAATACCCTGATAGCCTGGAACGAACGCATAAATATACGCATAATATACTAAAAGAGCATTGCTTGGGTTAAACCCACCTGAATCTATTACAAAAATCACATCGAAAGTTCTAAATGCGGTAATAAGGGTCATGAGGACAGCTACAACAACAGAAGGCAGTATTAATGGTAAAGTAACTTGAGTGAACGTGTCTGAAGTTGAAAGGCCATCGACCATAGCGGCTTCTTTCAACTGTGGAGGTATTGCCTGAACACCAGCTAGAACAAGCAAAAAAGCAAATGGTGTTGTTTGCCAAATCGTGATTATTATCAGCGAGAGAAGCATAACATGCGGATCAGCCAACCACCCTACAGGTGGAAGATGAAGGAGCCTAAGAACATAATCAATAGGTCCGACAAAAGGATCCATTATTATCTCCCAAACAACTGCAACTACAACAGCTGGTAACATTAATGGTGAGGTTAAGATAGTAGTAAAAATAGACTTCCCCCGCGATATCCTTTCTATAGATAGTGCTAACAATATAGAAAACGCAATGTCTGCCGCAGTTACTGAAAATGCAAATATTAGAGTATTAATAAACGTTCTAAGAAAAAAAGGGTTTTTAAAAAGCAATATATAATTTTTTACTCCTACTATGCCAGCAAAATTGTAAAGAAGACCCACTTTTGAAAAACTAAGAATTATCGAATAAACTATTGGATAGAGGGTGAAAATAACCAAATAAATAATAAAAGGTAAGGCTAGTATTAGAGCAGCGTACTTGTAGCTCCAGTTAGACATGGTTTATTTTGAAAGATACTGATTTATATACATTGTCCACTGCGAAGCTGCGGTGTTAAGAGCTGTGTAGGGGTCGTTTGTTACGCCCGTTATGTAATTAAATATTTGATGATTTAATACAGGCATAAGCTCAGATGAAGTTATTGGTAGCGCAGGCGGGTTTGCGTATGCCACCTGGGCCGCTTTTATATAAAACGACCATTCTGCCGCATAAGTGCTGTTGCTAGCTATTAATTTTATAGCGCCTAGTTCATCTGGTGGAAATCCGCCTCTGTAATAAAGGCTTGCGGCTTCTTTGTCTGAAGTGATAAATTCAAGGAACTGAAACGCTAGATCCTTATGCGCAGAATACTTTGCTATGCCAAGGAATGAACCTCCTGCTTCTGCATAACCTCCAGGAAGCAAAGCCATTGCAATTTTCCCTGCTACGGCTGGGTACTCAGATGGATTATTGAAAGAATCATAAAATCCTGACCAACCTATTTCCATGCCAGCCTGACCAGACCCAAATAAAGACTGTAGATGGCTGTAATCAACAATCAAAACGTTTGGTGATGGCTCATATTGTACAAGCTGTTTTAATGTAACTAATGCAGCAACGCCTGCTGAGTTGTTAAACGATGGTGTTAGCTGAGGAGTAAAAAGTATGTTAAATGGCGGTATACCGCCTTTAGTACCGCCATTAAGTGTAGCATTCTGCATGTACCACCAGTAAAATATAGCAGGATAAGTGTCTATAATACCATGGCTTGGGTTATCGTCTACAATTATACCGTACTTTGCGGCGTTATGTTGTTGAATAAACTGCGCAGCCCAGATAACTTCTGTCCAATTTGTCCAGTAGTTTGGATTAAAAGGCACCTTGTACTGTGATTGAAATTCTTGAGCTAGAGTCGCGTTTCCAAATATGTCAGTTCTATAGAATAAAACTAATAAACTTAGATCTAGGGGCAATCCTATTATTTCTGTTTGTTTTGTAGTGAGATTATAGAATTCTCCTCCAAATGATAAAAATGCGCTTGGAATATCTGAAATGTTATAATTATATTTAGATATAAAGGGCCCTAATGGAGTAACGTATGGCGCTATTGCTCCGGACATTGTTGGACTCCAAGTAAATATATCGTATGAAGATGCATTGCCTTGGGATTCTGCTACTATTTCTTTTTCTAGCACGTTTGCAAACGTTGTTTCTATAAAGTTAAAATGCACGTTTGGATGTATTGCTTCAAAGTCTTTTGCAGCCATTTCAACTGTTTTATCATTCCAACCTGAAACTACTACTACGTTAAGCGTAACAGGTTTAGGCATTGTGAGCGAAATGTAGTATGAATACCCAGCAATTGCTGCTATGATTATCACAATTATTAAGATTGCAACTAAATATTTACTTATTGCCTTTTTAGATTTCATATCAAAAATAATAAACAAAGACTTAAATATAAACTTTTTAGATAATGGTGCGGATGCTGATCAATTAAGATCGTTTCTTAATGA
>DAXX01000064.1:1866-17847 GCA_002506605.1 Thaumarchaeota archaeon UBA160 | reverse complement strand
AAATTCTTATGTATAACATTTTACTCTTTAAAGAGATTAATAAAGCTTTACAGCCTGCGCGTTTAAAAACGTAAACGTATGAAGGCAAACAGGAATTTGGCAAGCTTTTTTATATGTTAATCAAAAAGCTCATGCTGAATGAGAATTAAAGCCTATTAAGGACATGGATGCGATTTATCCGGACGCTGTCTAAAAATGCTCAAATCTTTTAATTTAAATAAAATAAGCGTTTTTAACAGAGCTACGTTAGGCTTTTTAGAAAACATTCGCTTTTCAGGAACACTATAAAGGAGCTTATAAAGCCAAGAAAAATGATTAGGACACAAATAAAGATTAGCTGGCTTTTAAATAAAAAAGCTAAAGAACAAAAATATTATCAAAAAATAAAGGCCTTAACGGCAATTAAATCATCACTGATTTGGGTTATGGATGCCTGTTTTTTGAGCTTCTGACTGTTATCAAATGTTATACTTGCGAATTTACTGAAGATAAAAATAATGTTTAAAAATAAATTTAAATAAATTAAAAAGTATACATATTGAATCTATTCCTTTAAAATTTGCAAGGAAAGAAGAAATTAGAAAACTTGAAAGCGCTCTTTTAACTGTTTCATTATTCTCAAAAAAATCAATTGATGCGATCGGAAATTCTCGTTAAAGGCTTACGCGGGTTGATTCCCTTTATGTTGCAGCCGCCTTCGCTAGAGATAAAGCTGGAATGACGACAAGCCAAATAGCTGGCGAAATAGGAGTAATAGAAGCTATGGCTAGAAAGCATTTAAAAGGAGAAACCAAAGCTGGGCAAATAATTATGCAGAGTTATGAAAAACTAAAGAACACAATATTTAATATAAACATACCTGGTTGTAAGTAAACACAACGGCTCAAAACTTTAGAGGAGCAAATAAAAAATCTGCAAGATAAAATAGCAAAAGTGGAAGAGCTTTTAAATCAGGCTCTTTAAGCGGTAAGTTCATTGGTAATTAATTTTTTATTTTATGTAATATTCAAACAGCCGGGGGTGGGATTTGAACCCACATAAATGCGGTCTGCAGCCGCACCCGTGGCCGTTCCGGCACCCCGGCTTACTTTTATTTTATTCTTTTAATTTATTAATTTTTAGCAAATACTCTAAAATAGCGCTAAAGTCTTCTTCTGCTAGACCGTATTCTGTTGCAGCTGTGTAAGTACTCCAAAGTGTCGAATGAACTGGAAGATAAACGCTGTATTTATCCACAACTTTCGAAATAAGTCCTAAGTCTTTTTTCATATGTTTTAAGTAAAATGTAGGTTCATAATTGTTTACAAGCATCTTTTGTCCTTTTATTTCGCTAAATTCAGTTTTATATCCACTGGCATTTATAAGATATATAAACAGCCTAGGATCTACCTTCATTTTTTCAACTAAAGTCAGTCCTTCAGCTAAAAGCTCCGCGTAACCAGCTACAAGAAGGTTAAAAGCAAGCTTTAGTGATAAGGCGTCTCCTATGTTTCCAGCGTATATAGTTCTAGTTGCAAACGTTTTAATCAAATCAGCCATTTCTTCATACTTCGATCTATCTCCTCCGATAAGGGCTATAAGCTCCCCCCTTAATGCCTTATCTGGGCCTCCTATTAATGGTACTTCAAGTCTGTACGCATTTTTTCTTTTTAACTTTTCGTTTATGTATTTAGACATTATTGGCGAAATTGTGCTAAAATCTATTATCATCTTGTTAGGTCTTATATAATCTGAAATACCATGATTTCCAAGTATGACATCTTCATCAGCTTCATCATCAGTTACGCTAACAAGTATCACATCACTTTTTTCTACAACATCGCTTATAGATGGCAGAATTTCAACCCTATCCCTTATTGAATCTACCTTAGATTTTGTCCTATTATAACCATAAACGGTATAACCTGATTGAATAGCTCTTAGAGATAAAGCTTGTCCCATTTTACCTAGTCCAATAAATCCCAGCTTCAATTTTACTTAAGTATTAAAAACTTAATTATTTAACCTTTATAAAAAAAATGATGGATTGTTTAGAAGGTGTTTTTAAACGTAGGAGCATAAGAAAATTTACTGAAGAGCCTGTTTATGATAAAGAAATTGAAATATTGCTAAATTCAGCTATAAGCGCTCCAAGTCCGCATAACGAGCAACCTTGGGAATTTTTAGTATTAAAAGAGAAAGCGCTCATAGAAAAGCTTGCTTTAAAGCTTAAAGACGAATATATAAGAAGCGGCAAAGCTAATGAAAAAAAAGCTGAAAAGAGTTATAGCATTATTGCATCAGCAAAGGTTATTATTATAGGTTTTTTAAACACTAAAAAATTGAAAAATGATAGCTATAGCGAAAAAATTATGGGAATCCAAAGTCTTGCTGCCGCTGCAGAAAACGTGTTGATCTCAGCAAATTGCTTAGGCTTGGGAGCTCATTGGAGGGCTATACCACTCGTAAGGCCTGATATATTTTTGGATATGTTCAAAATTCCCAACCATTTTGAACCGCAATGGATGATACTGATAGGACGTCCTGGTGAGTCTCCAAAAAATAAATTTCTTCAAAAAGAAGGAATTTTTCATTTTAACGAATGGGCTTAAAACTATTTATTATATTTATCAAAATTGCTTGTTAATTAAATAATAATTTCTAAAATAAATTATAAAAAAGAAATGGCTAAATATACATTTAAAACAATCTTATAGAAATATGAGAAAAATCCCCAGAACGATGGCAACTCAGCATCCGGATAATGCAAAAGTTCCGAGCTGGGTTAATGGAAAAGGTTCAATCGAAGGAGATGATGAAGTTTATGAAGCTTATCTTGCTTATTCATATTATGGTGTTGAAGAAGTAATGTGGGACGCTGAAGGTAAAGACGTTGACACCCACGTTGTGCGAAAGCTTCTTACAATGTATCCAGAATACTTTAGAGACAACATAATAGGTAAACACGTATACTTAACATATAGATTACCAAACCCTTTCATAGAAGGTGTGGATAGAAAAGTATTTGCCGAAACGCTTGAAAGCGTGCCGATAAATTATGATGTAGCAGAAAGGTTTTATGGAGAGGCCGTAACTGTACCAGTTTTTGAAGTAATATTGCCTTTTACAACAAATGCTGAACAGCTGATAGCCTTAGCTAAATATTATGAAAAAGCTGTTGTAAACAAAGAAAGTCTGCAATTAACGGAAAATTTGAAGGTGAGAGATCTTATTGGCGAAGTTAAGCCAAAATGGATTGAAGTGATACCTCTAATAGAGGATAAGGATTCTCTACTAAATATAAGGCAAATAATTGAAATGTATGTAAATGCGATAAAGATCCCTTATTTAAGAGTTTTTATTGCAAGGTCAGATCCAGCAATGAATTATGGTATGATTACAGCTGTGCTGTTGGCTAAACATGCTTTAAGCGAATTAAGAAAGGTAGAAGAAGAACATCGGATATCTATATACCCAATAATAGGCGTAGGAAGCCTGCCATTTAGAGGTCACTTAAGTCCATCAAACGTTGAAAATGTATTTAACGAATATAGAGGTGTTTGGACCTATACTGTGCAATCTGCCTTTAGGTATGATTATAATTTAGAAGAAATTAAAAGCGCAATAAGGTTTCTCAACATAAGCAAACCCTATGAAAAAGAAATACTTACTACTGATGATCAAATGATCTTTAAGAAAATAATAGATATATATACTAATACATACCAAAAAATAATAGAGGGATTAGCACCTCTGATAAACGAAATCTCTGGCTTTATTCCTAGAAGAAGAGCAAGAAAACTGCACATAGGCCTTTTTGGATATTCAAGAAGCACAGGCAAGGTAACTTTGCCACGCGCTATTACTTTTGTGAGCACACTTTATAGTCTTGGTATTCCTCCGGAAATTTTTGGAGCTTCGTGCTTAGCAAACCTAAATGAAGAGGAATGGAACACGCTTATTTCAAACTATAGATATCTCGACCTTGATCTTAAAGCGGCTTTAGATTATTTTTCAGAAGACAACCTCAAAATTCTTAAAGAAAAAGGTTACGTAAAGGATGATATTATACAGCAAATAAAAAACGATGCATTTTTTGTTGAATCGAGCTTTAATATTAAAAAACCGAGTGAGAAATATGAAACGTTAAAACACAGATTGTTATCAACCCTTACATTAGTTGCATTTACAGAAAATAATAAAGAAGAATTAATAAAAAACATAATAGAAATGGCCATCCTTAGGAAATCTTTAGGTTAAGATCTGAAAAGCACAGCGCCAACCCATAACTTTCCATGAAGCCCTATACTAACTTTTAAGATTTTATACCCCCTCTCTCTTAAAAATTCAGACAATTTCTTATATTCTGTTGTTACAATTACCCCCTGTCCTCTTTCCTCAAGCACTTTGTCAAGGTTCTTAATAAAAAGTTCATAAATTTTGAGTACTTTTTCTTTCCTTCCGCTACGTATTCCATAAGGGGGATTTGATATTAAAAATTTAAACCGCTCTTGAAATTCTATTTTAACCGAATCACCTAAAATAAGCTCAATATTATTTTCTAGATTTGCAGATTTTACGTTGCTTAGTGCGCCAGTAAAGTGTTTACGTGATATTTCAACGCCGACAATTTTTTCTTTAACTTCAAATTTTTTGTTAATTTTTTTAAAAGCTTGATCTTCCTCTTCTTTGTTGTAAAAACTTAGTTTTTTATAATTAAAATTACCCGAGGGTCTAACTGGAGACGAAAACGCATATAGTGCAGCCTCTATAGGTATCGTTGCTCCGCCAACAAATGGATCGATTAGGCTTAAACCGTTCCATTGAGACATAATGACAAGGGATGAGGCTAAGGTTGGCTTAATAGATGAAGGATGATTGTAAACTCTATATTCTCTAAAATTTAAACCATTACCCGTAGTGTTTAAACTAATAAAAAGCTCACTTCCTATAACGTCAGCCTCTATCTCAACATCAGGTGTACTTAAATCGACTTTTAGCCTTTTTCCGGTACCTTTATTATATGAGTCTATAACAGCTTGACCAACAGCTCTAGAAATATCAATTGAAGTAAAATCATGCACACCACTTCTTTCTGCTCTTATGGCAAATGACTGGTTAGGCTTTATAAATGTATAATCCAAAGAAACTGCTTTTCTGTATATATCTTCAAGTCCATTAACATTTTCCCTGCCTAAAAGAACAAGGACCTTATTTATAGTTCGAGCAAAATTGTTCAGAACGTATATGCAATTTTCGTTTCCTTCAATTAAAACCCTTGCTTGTCTAAGTTCTTTAACTTTACATCCAAACAGCTCAGTTTCTTGTGCTGCGTATTCTTCAAAACCTCTAATTGTTGTTACTAAAATGTTCAAAGTTGAAACTTTTTATATTTTGTTGATAAAAACGGTTTTCTATAAAATTATGAACAAACATAACAATTAAAATATAGTTTGTTATAAAGGGTATGAGTTGGGGTATGTTAAGATTATAGGCATAACTGGTATGCCTGGCTCAGGCAAAACGACATTAGCTTCTTATATCTCAAATAAACTCGGTATACCTACGTTTTCTATGGGGAACGTTATAAGAGAAAAAAGCTTAGAAATGGGTTATGGTTTAAGCAAAGAAGGACAAAGAAAAGTAGTTAAGATATTAAGAGAACAGGGAGGCAAAGACATAGTAGCAAAACTTACCCTTGAAAAAATAGAAAAAAGCAACTCTGATCTAATAATCATAGATGGAATAAGATCTCCTACGGAAGTTGATTTTTTTAGCAAAAATGCAAAGATTATAGTTTTGGCACTGCACGCAAGTCCTAAAAGGAGATTTTTTTTGCTTAAAAAAAGAGGAAGAGAAGACGATCCAAAAGATTTTAATGATTTTAAAGAAAGGGACAAATTGGAACTTGAACTTGGAATAGGCTCAGTTATAGCTATGTCAGATTTTATGATAGTTAACGAATACATTAGTTTAGAGGACCTTTACCGAGAATTTGATTTTCTCCAAGAAAAGATCTTAGAGGCTTTTGAACACGAATAAACATTTTTATTAATACAAGTTTATAATATTTATACATGAGCTTTGAGGCTATTCTTAAAAAGGATGTTATTACTGTAGACATAAACAGTACAATATCAGAAATACAAGACCTTTTTGAAAAACAAAGAGACCTTATTGTAGTTGCGAACAAAAATTTTTATGAAGGAATAATAAACGAAAGCTTAGCCTATAAGATCAATTACGATCCAACAACTACAAAGGTTAAAACTCTTATGAAGATAGCACCAAAGTTGTCAGGTAGCGAAAGTATTGAAGAGATAAGTAAACTTATGGTTGAAAGCGGGTTTAAAACTCTACCTTATGTTCTTCAAGATGGTAGCTTAGGGGGTGGTATTTTTGCGGACGATGTTATAATGCAAGGTCGCAATGTTTTCAGAAACTTTTCGGCTAAAGATATAATGACACCGGATCCGGTTACTCTAGAAATAGACGCAACAATAGGGCAGCTTTTATCAACAATGAGAAACGCAGGAGTTTCTAGGGTTATAATAATTGAAGGTAAACGAATAGCAGGGATAGTTACCTTGCATGATATAATACAAAAACTAATAAAGCCAAAATTTAGACAAAAAAGGGACAGTTTAATTGGCGAATTTAAAGATATAATTCAGGGTTCTGTAAAATCAATAATGACTGAAGATGTTAAAACTATTGATGAAAAATCTAACTCATATGAAGCGTTTGAATTGATGAAAAAGTTCAGGTTTTCTTCTGTTGTAGTTACAAACAATGGTTACTTGAGCGGCATACTGACCAAAGAAGACTTGTTAAGGCAATTAGCTTCAATTAATGTAAATGAACCAGCTATATTTTTGCAGCTTTCAAGAAAAGGAATCATACAGGAGCTTGAATATGATCCTGAAACGATTAGGAGTAGAATACTTAACTTGGCTAGAAAGCATTCAAAAATGCTTCAAAATTCGAGCATCACGATTTACGTGAGTGGTGATCAAAAGCAAAGAAGAGGTAAACCTCATGTTATAACAAGAATCCAAGTGAACGGTCCATATATAAAGACTTCAGTTACAGGTGATGGATGGGGAATAAGGAACTCGTTGGTAGAGGCCATACATAAACTTGAGAAGATATTAGAAAAAAGACGCATGAGCTTAACTAAAGGTGTTTCTGAGCTAGAACTTGAAGAGCTTCTAGAATCGGTTTTACCATAAAAATTTTACTTTCTTAAAAATATCCAATTTTGACCTGGATTTCTTTTTAGTTCAACTCTTTTTTCGTACTTAGATTTTAACGAAATTCTTGGCGGAGGATTATGCCTTTCCCTACCTTGAATTTTAGGTGTTTGTGATCTAACTTTACCCGCTTTCGTAATGCTTCCATGTGTTGGCATACTAAAAAGTTCACTTAAGCCGTTTAATTAACTTTTTGGTATTTGTTTGGATTTTTAAGAATAGATTAAATGTGTAGAACTCAGCGCAAATCGTATATATACATAAAACAATATTAACAGTAAAAGAATGAATTGCGAGATATGCGGTAAGCCGATATATGGTAAACCTATAACTATCGAAGTAGACGGTGCATACTTAAAGGTTTGCGATGAGTGTGCAAAATATGGAAAAATAGTTCATGAAAAAAGGAAATTTGAGTCCAAAAATGAAAACGCTTTAAAGGCTTCGAGATATCAGACAGAGGATGAATATGAACTAGTGGATGGTTATGGGAGAATAATAAAAGAAATGAGAGAAAAGATGAACCTAACACAGGAGGAGCTTGGTAGAAAGATAGGAATAAAGCCATCTCTTCTTGCCAAAATAGAGCAAGAAAAGATATTGCCAGATTATCAAACGTTGAGGAAGATTGAATTTAGTTTAAAGGTGAAGCTTAGAAAGTGACTAGAACTTCAATAATAGTCACGTACAAAGAGGCATATTCTGAGCAAGAAGCGCTTGAGCTGACTGCATCAGCTGGCTACAAACCTATAATAACGTTTAAAGTAAAAAGTATTGGAGAAGGGAAATATGGTCTGCCCACTGGAAAAGCTGAAGAATTAAAACAGCTAACGGATAAATTAAAGCCTGAACTGGTTATAGTTGATGAACAGCTTTCCGCTTCACAAATTTATCATCTTTCAAAGCTTTTAGGTATAAAGGCCATTGACCGAATCAGACTCATTCTCGATATATTTGAGAAAAGAGCGATGACAACTGAAGCAAAGCTTCAAGTTAAATTGGCCGAGCTGCAATATGAAGTGCCAAGAATAAGGGAAACTGTAAGGCTTGCAAAAATGGGCGAACAAACAGGTCCAATGGGTTATGGCGCCTATGAAGTTGACAAATACATTAGATTTCTTAAGCGTCAAATAAACAACTTAAGAAAAAAACTGGAACGCGAAAGAATGAGGAGAAGTCTTCAAAGACAGAAAAGATTGGAAGAAGATAAGTTCATAGTTGCTCTTGCTGGCTACACAGGGGCTGGAAAGACGACACTTTTTAATGCTCTAACTAATGAAAATAAAGCCGTTACCGGAAAGATGTTTACTACTTTAACTACAACTATAAGAAAAATAAACGGTATGGAAAACGTTTACATAAGCGATACGGTAGGCTTTATAGAAAGGCTTCCCCATTATTTAATAGAATCTTTTAAGTCAACTCTTGAAGAGTTAAAATATTCAGATCTAATACTTCTAGTTTTAGACTACAGTTTAGAAGAAGACCTTTTCTGGAGGAAATATTTTGCAAGTCTAAATGTGCTTGAAGAATTGGAAGTAAATCTTAATAATGTCGTGGCGGTGCTAAATAAGATTGACAAGAAAAATAATGCGTTTACTTTCCAAGATAACAATATAAAGGAGCATATTGAAATCTCAGCTCTAAAAAATATAAACTTGGACAAGCTTAAAGCCCTTATACTTGAAAAATATAAAGATGGAAGTACAAGAATTATAGACCAAAAAGAATTTTTTTAATCAGCTTTTATCTTTCCAGTTAGAGTATCAGATAACCATTTAATGCCCATTGTTGAAATCTGATATTTTGTTGTTTTTGCATCTTGAATTCTAACAACATGCCCGGCTTTGACAAGCTCACTTAACCTACTGCTTATAGACTTTCCAGGCAAGCCTAGCACGTTTATCAGATCTTGAATAGTTACTGGTTCTTGCGGGATTTTATTAAGCAGGTAAGCTATTCTGTTACCAACAAGTTGTAAAGTAATTTTTTGTTTAATACTTAAATTTTCCTTTGCTAGGACGCGCGGGCCTTCTTCTGTTATCTTTACATAGTCTGAAAACATCTGTATAAGGTCTTGTAAATCATAATTGAGGATTATTTTTTTAGCCACTTCAATTGCAGGCAAATTAGATGAAAGAAACTTAGTAATAGCTACAAGAACTTCATCCGGATTACCGCTAAAAGTGGCTGAAAGTTCTCCATAATTTATATCAACTTTTAATGTATTTGAACTCATGCAGTCTCACCCTGCTCTTCTTGCAGTATCTTTGAAGGCACAGAAATATATACATATTCGCCCCTTTCATTCTTAAACCTACGTATTTTTCCTTCTTTAGCAAGCCTTAAGAGAGAGACAGCTACAGTCTGTTTCGGATAAACTAATCCGAAACTGTCAAGAACTTCTTTTACTTCAGAAAGTCGCCTTGGTTTTTTACCCCATTCGCTCATAAACAGCTTAAAAATATTTGCAGGCAAAGAAGAATTAGGGTCTGGATGTATGTCAGGAATCTGAATTATATTTTCCGCTTGCTTTGATTGTTCTTCTTCTTTTTCTATTATAGCTACCTTGCTCTGTGCTTGAGGAGCAGTTTTAGAAATGTTGTCATAGATTTTTAAAGCGAGCTGGCTCAGATATTCCATGTCTTCTTTTATTCCATAGATTTCTATCTCATTTACACCCATTTTCAACCTTATTTTAGAATAATTAACCGACATTATTTTTCACTTTAAGTTATTTTTTATTTGTACTATAAAAGCTTTTCTTAATAGAATGTAAGATAAGTTAATGAGTATGTTAATTATAAGAAATTATTGTTATATAGTTACATATAATGTTCTATTTTCATTCTTGTTTTATATAAAAAATTTTTAGAAAGAAAAAATTTAAATTAAAAGTCTATTTTGTATTTTCCATGTATGAAATAGCTAAAATTAGCAGTAACGCGATAAACAATTTTGAAGATATAGAGAGGCTTATCAAAGAAAGGTATAAGGGTTATGGGCTTTTTGTTATTTCAGTACCATATACTATAAAAAGCGATATAAATAAAGCCATCGTAATGGCTCTCAATGGACAAACTGAATCTATAAATGTTTTTAAACAAATATATGAAAAACTTAAGGTCCTAGGGTTTTATGATGAAAAAAAAGTTCTTAATTCATTGAATGAATCTATTGAAATATTTGAATTGATATCTAAAATAAAAGAGATTTATCCTGCTTTGGAAGGGCAGATTTATCTTTCGGTTGAGGACATGATGCTTTCTGCTCTCAAAAAACTTTTATCATTAAAAATGAGTTCTAAAAAAATAAATCTTTTTAACGGCTACGAATCCGGAGTTATTATAGATCCAATATCAAAGTACGAAATTATGATAAACTCTTCTATACAAAGAGGTAAAATTTTTATAAAAAACATTGAGCCTGACAGTGTAAACTTAGTAGGAGGACTAACAGCTCTTACTACTGATAAAAAAGTTGTTAGACTTCCTGATGGCGGTTCTGACATAATAGCGACTTTGTTAGCAGTTTCGGCAGAGAGCCAGAAACTGGACTTATGGACAAATGTCAAAGGTCTTATGAGCGCTGATCCTTTAATTGTAAGTGATGCTAAAAAGATCGATATACTTTCTTATAATGAAGCATTAGAAATCCTTTCTTTTAATCCAAGCATTTTTAATCCAAAAGCAATGGAGATTCTTAAATCAAAAGGAGTCAAGCTTTATGTTAATTACATTAAAATGCCTATGCAAAGCGGTACAGAAATAAGAGGAGAAGGCGTTATTTCCTCTAATGTTGTCAAAGCAGTTGCAAATTTGGATGGCTTAGCTATATTTACTATAATAGGAACGGGATTAAGATCGCTATTGCCAAACTTGCTTAATAGTTTTTTACTTGCAGACCTTAAATTTTACACGGTTACTCAAAACGCATCCGGTTCAGAGGTAAACATAATAATTGACAGGAAAGATGTAAATAAGTACAGGAGTCTAATAGAAATTCAGTTCATGGGCGAAAAAATACAGGATTATAGAATAATTGATAACGTATGCGCAGTATCAATAATAGGAGAAGGCATGAAAGGTACGCCCGGCGTTGCCAGCAGGCTTTTTAGTGCAGTTGCAAAAGAAAAAATAAACATAATAATGATAACCCAAGGGTCAAGCGAACTAAATATAGGTTTTGTAATCAATAGTGAAGATTGTGAAAATGCGATTAAGGCAGTTCACAAAGAGTTTATTCAATAACTTTTTGGCATTCAATTTTTAAAAAATAAATTCTAAGATAAATGAATTTTTATACATGCGGTAGCAATTCTTTAACGTGAGAGTGATATCAATTTTTGAATATGATAAAGAAAAAAATTTCAGCTCACAATCTATAAAAACGTTCTTAAAATCTAAGGGAATGCAAATTAATGATGTAAGAATAGGGAAATATATAGAAATCGACTATTTTTCTGATTCCTTTTTGGGAGAGAAGATTGGAGAGTATTTAAAAATAAAAAAGGTTGAGGAATGCGAACTCGGAAAGTGCAATAAAACGTTACAAGAATTAGTAAAAGATGGGAGATGTTGGGAAGCGCATGAGATATTAGAAGAGATTTGGCATAAATCAAGCGGTCGCGAAAAAACAGAAATACATAATATAATTAAAGTGTGTGTGGCGGCAGTGCATTATCAGAGGGGGAATACTGAAACAGCTATTAGGTTATTAAAAGAAGCTTTGCAAAGCGGCATTAACGAAGAATTGGCAAAACGTTTGAAAATAGAATTTCTTATTCAAAAACTAATTAGGCCTAACGAAGTTGCTTTAAAAGATATAGCTTTTGGATCAGAATAAGATATCATAAAAAAATGTTAAAATACTTTTAAATAATATGGAAGACAGAAAATGAATTTTATTATAAAAGAAAATTTTGAAGAAATAAAAAAGGTACTAGAAAGCATAGAAAAAGACATTACGCCTACTCAAGAACAAAGAAACAGGTTAAAAGAAGTTGAGAAAATGATATCTGAAAGGCTTAATGAGAAAAAACTAAAATTTATTATTGGGGGATCTTATGCAAGGGATACATGGCTTCCTGAAGATGCCGATATAGACTTTTTTGTATTATACGATCCAGAACTGGGTCCAAATGAAATAGGGAAAAAAGGACTAGAAGATCTAAAGGAGGTTGTAAAAGGTCTGAATTATTGGCTTAATTATGCTGAACATCCTTACATAGAAGGCGCTATTAACGGAGTAAAATTTAATTTAGTTCCATGTGCAGACGTTCCTCCAGGCAAATGGCTAACTAGCATGGATAGAAGCAGATACCATAATGAATATTTAATGAAAAGACTTAACGATAATCTCCGAAAAGAAATAAGAATCCTTAAAAAATTTTTAAAAAGTAATGGGCTTTATGGAGCAGAAATAAAGATAGGCGGGTTTAGCGGATATGTTTCTGAAGTTTTAATTGTAAAATACGGTTCATTCCTAGAGCTTTTAAAGAACGTTATACAATGGTCGCAAGGTGAAATAATAGCGCTAGAACCATTTGACTACGATCCTCAAAAGGTGTTTACAACCCCAATAATAATTCTAGATCCTGTAGATCAGAAAAGAAATTTAGCCTTAGCTATAAAAAATAAATTAATTGCAAAGCTAAAAATTTTAGCCTTGGAATTTCTTAGTTACCCAAAGATTGATTATTTTAGAGAAAAGAAGATCAGGCCCGATTTAAAACCTACTAATAATGTAATAGTATTTTCGTTTAAAGCTTCTGATTTAGTTGAAGATATAAAGTGGGGTATGTATTATAAAGCTGAAGACGCATTAAGGAACGGTTTAAAAACTGCCGGTTATAAAATAATAAGGTCTGCTATTTCAGAAAATAAAGGATGGGTTAGCTTCGTATTTTTACTTGAATTCACTAAAAGAAGCTTTGAAATTAGAGTAGGCCCATCAGTTTATTCGCTTGAAAGTTCGATTGCCTTTTTAAAAAGCCACAGGTTTGTATGGGTTGAAAATGACATGCGAATGTACTCGTTTGAACCTAGCAAATTTGATGACGCAAAAAAAGTCTTCGAAAAAATAAAATCTGAGCCGATACGTTGGGGGGTTCCTGCAGGCATAGCTAGAAACTTTTCCGAAGGCTCTGCCTACTGGTATTCTGAGTTAAATAATGCAAGTGAACATGCGGAAAGCGCTAATGAGGCTTTTGCTTTGCTTTTTGAAACCCTATCCAACATATAAGTTCTTTTTTAAACCTTTTTAATTATTGCTTTTTGAAGACAAATAATACTTGCAAAAGTCGTTAAGGACGCACTTTTCACACTTAGGATTAATAGCCTTACAAGTAACTCTTCCATGTTTTATCAAAAGTATGTGGGCCTTCATACTATCAGAAAAAATTTCAAGTAACTCCTTCTTCATAACATCATAGCTACCGTCTGCAATACCAAGCCTTTTAGCAACTCTTTTTATGTGTGTATCTATCGGGAAGGTCCTTGCTTTTAAGTAAAAAACAAGAAAAACGTCAGCCGTCTTTGGTCCTATTCCCTTTATACCTATAAGTTCTTTGAATACTTTTGCAGGATCTTCATTTTTTAATAATGTAAGATCCCCTTTATATTTTTTTATGCTCCATTTGGCAAGTCTCATTATTGTTTCAGTTTTTTGTTTGGATAATCCAGCAACCCTTATTAACTCTTTTATTTTTTCATTTCCAGCTTGCAAAAAATCTTGTGGTTTTTTAATACCTGCAGAAATTAAGCTTTTCATAGCCCTCATAGCGTTTTTGTCTGTTGTGTTTTGGCTCAGAATTATAGAAACTAAGATTAAGAACGGATCTTTAAAATTGAGAGGTGCAAATTCGTTCTTTTTTATTTTATAAATCTTAGATAGCCTACTTATAATTAATTCCCCTAACGATCTTTTCATAGATTTCCTCAATCCTGCTTTTTATTGTATCGTCGTAATATTTAAACTGAAAAACTGCGTATCCATTATTGTATATAGTAAAGAACAAATCATCATACATACCAGAAGCATATAGATCATTTTTTGTATTAATTTTAGTTCCTTCCTTAGCTACAATTTTGCCAATATCAAATTTTTCTATATAATTATTTACAAAAACTGTAGTGAGCCCATCTTTGCTACAGCTTAATTCGATCATAGGTTCTTCTTCAGGCAATGCTTTCAAGTTACAAACTTTGCAGGCTTGATCCTTTTTTAGCTCTATAGTTTCTAAGCTGCCAACGTTAAGGTCTAACAAAGCTAGCTTGCCTGCAAAAGGAGAATTTCCTTCGAGAATTATCTTGATAACTTCGTTAACTTCTAATGATGCTATTGAGGTTACTACGGCTGGATTTACTCCAACTGTAGCACAGGTTGGTAGTTCTCTGTCTTTAAATTCACCATAAAATTCGTTAAGACATGGCGTTTGTGTAGGAATAATTGTGCTTAAGTTACCATAGTTTTCTATAGCAGATGCAAACACATAAGGCTTTTTTAACGCAACAGCTAATAGGTTTACATTAAATCTTGCTCTCATGTTATCGAGGCCATCAACTATAACGTCTGAACTCTTAATTATTTCTTTCATAAGTTGGTAATTGTTTGCGCTAATAGCATGAGGGAAAACTTTGATATCTGAATTAATTAAAGCGAGCTTTTTTTGAGCGGCATATACTTTAGGCAAACCCAAATCGGTCTCATCGTAAAGTATCTGTCTGTGAAGATCGCTTAACGATACAACATCTCTATCAACTATGTGAATCTCGCCAAAACCTATCCTTGCAAGGAGTGAAGCAACCATAGAACCAAGGCCTCCAACGCCAACTACAGTTACCTTAGATTTGAGTAGTTTTTCTTGGCCCTCTAGCCCAATTTCTTGCAATACTATTTGTCTTGAATAACGGTTTAAGAACTTATCATTTATCATCAAACTTTTGTGGATTAATGTTGCTTAAATAAGCTTTATCAGCTTTTTCCTAAAGCAACTAGTGCAGAAACTTCTGCTTCATTAAGATCATTTTCTGTTATTTCAATCGTCATTGGTTCACCGCTTTCTACAACAAAGATAGTATGATCAGAAGCGCTACATCTCTTTTTTGCCTTAAAAATTTGATTTGTCTTTGCAATTCTCATCAAGAAATCTATTTCTGGTGTTTTCGCCAAAAGTTCACCGTTTTGTAAAGCAAAAATTGTTTGCATAGCTACTAAATATATAAATCCAATATTTTGGATGCATTCGTTTTTTATATTTACTTTAAAAAGAAAACGTTCATTTGGTTGTTCATCTATATATATTTTCATTTTGAGCCACCGTGTGCTACAGGCAGAACAGCAATTTTATCTGAATTATTTGGCTTATAGTTAAGACCTCCTAATAAAGATGCTTCAGCATCATTTATAAAAATAAGAATGTTTGGATTATCAGGTTTAAGCTCTGGCTCTTTTTTAGAAAGATCTTCTAATATATCCTTTATACTTTTTTGACCATCGACATTTATTTCTAATACCTTGCCAAGTCTTCTAGACAGGCTGCCATATAGAATAATTTGCACATAAAATGTTATGTAAATGAGCTTTTATCTTTTGCTTAAACATCATTTTAAAATTATAACTTCAAATTATAAGCTTAAAATTCGCATAGTTTTTTGCATTTTCGTAAAAATTACTTGAAAAGCATAACTTTGTGTACAATTAGAAACGTAATAAAATAGTTGCTTAACAAAATATAAGCTATCTGCTG
>DAXX01000064.1:0-1859 GCA_002506605.1 Thaumarchaeota archaeon UBA160 | reverse complement strand
ATCAGCGCGTTTTAGTATTTAGTCATATGATTTATAAAATTATATTATTTCTATATCTTAAAAAACGTTTTAATAATTATTTAACACAGCATAAGCTATCGAAAAACTTATATTAAAAAAGTTTGAAATTTTTTACAGCGGTCGTCGTCCAGCCTGGCAGGACGTCAGCTTCCCAAGCTGAAGATCGCGGGTTCAAATCCCGCCGACCGCATTCGTATTATTTGTATTTAATCTTTAAAATTATTAACAACATGATAAGCAACGCAGAAACGCCATTTGCTGAAATAACAGGAATTGAAGATATGAGCACTCCATAGTAGAACCAAAGAAGCGCTCCTGTCAGAAGGGTAAAAAGCCACAGCAAAGATATACCTTTTGTATCTTTTGTGTTAAACACTTTTATTACTTCAGGAACATAAGCTATTGTTGTCAAAAATCCTGCGATTAAACCCAATAAAAGAGCGAATCCCATACAAACTTTCAAGTAATGTATTTTAAAAACATATCTAAATATGCGCTTATTATAAATTAGAACTGAGATAAAAGTTAGAATACCTATTTATTAATGGACTTAAAATAAAAAATATAAATGAAAAGAGAAGCCCAGCTTTTTAAGAAAAAATATAACAGAATTGAGTGTCTTGCATGTGCGCGGCGATGTACTTTGAGCGAAGGCCAAATTGGGTTTTGTGGGGTACGGGGAGTTTATAACGGCAAGCTCTATCTTCTTAATTATGGCGTTTTAAATGCGCTTCACATGGATCCTATAGAAAAGAAGCCTCTGGTTCATTTTTATCCGGGCAGTAAGGTGCTTAGCATGGGAACCACAGGCTGTAGCTGGGCGTGTGCTTTCTGTCAGAATTATGATCTTTCGCAAAGAAGAAAAATCGAAGGTTTTGAGGTTACACCTGAAGAGGTCCTAAAAATCGCAAAGACGTATGAAGCGGATGGATTTGCTTTCACGTATAACGAACCGAGCATATTTGCAGAATTTGCTCATGACGTAGGAATTATGGCTCATAAAGTGGGCTTGTTTAACATTTTTGTAAGCAATGGTTATTTTACCGATGAGAGCGTTGAGTATTTTTCTGAGTTTCTCGATGGTATAACTGTTGACTTTAAAGGTAATGCAAATAGGGATTTTTTAAGAAAATATGCTGCAGTCCCAGATCCGGAGCCAATATTCAACTCTTTAAAAGAGCTAAAGAACAAAAAAATACATATAGAAATAACCGATCTTGTAATTCCAAAAATAGGAGATAATATAGAAGATGCAAAGAAACTTTCTCGATGGATAGTTGATAACCTCGGTGAGGAAACTCCTATTCATTTTCTTAGATTTCATCCCGATTATAAATTGTTGTGGTTGCCTGAAACCCCTATAAAAACTCTTGAAGAGCATTACAAAGTAGCTAAGGAAGAAGGGTTAAAATATGTTTATCTAGGCAACGTACCAGGTCATCCATATGAAAGCACATATTGTCCAAATTGCGGTAGGGTAGTAATAAAAAGGTATGGGTTTGATATAATTGAATATAATTTAGATGAAAACAATAGATGCAAGTTCTGTGGATATAAGCTTCCAATAATAGGTAAATTTAAAAAAGAACCATTTGATAGACGTTTTTTCCCAATATGGCTTTAATGTTTTAAAAATAACTGCACATAACTGTTTTAGCACTCCTACTTTTGATAAAGAAGCTTTCTTAAAAATAAAATAAAAACAATTATAAAGAATTAATCAGATTTCTGTGAGGATTTTTAATGATTATAAAAAATATTATAACGTTACCTTCACGAGTCCTGAGATAAAAGAAGTATATTTTTATATAGTTTAGTGATGCTGGTCAAATAAGATT
>DAXX01000009.1:1767-6849 GCA_002506605.1 Thaumarchaeota archaeon UBA160 | reverse complement strand
ATTTAATAATTTATTTTATAAAGTTAATTTTTAGATAATTTTGCATAAGCATTATATATCAATTATATATAATATATAATTGATTTATATTACAATGTTGGAACTTTCAATAGCCATATTAGCTGGTGGCAAAGGCTCTAGAATGGGAACAGATAAAGCATTTTTAAAAGTAAACAACATACCTTTTTTAAAAATTATTTATGACAAAGTTTCACTTCTTTCCGACGACATAATGGTAATTATAGGAAATAAAGAAGATAAAGAATTTAGAGATTTACTCCCTTCTAAAGCAGCAATTTTAAAAGATCTTGTTTATACAATGAGCCCGGTTGGTGGGCTCATAACTGCAGCGTTAAAATCGAAGAAACAATACTTTGCTGCAATAGCTGTAGACATGCCTCTTATAAGCACTAAGGTCATCGAAAAGCTTTACTTTTTGGCTCTAGGTCATTCAGCTGCGATACCGGTCCATAAAGATGGAACCCTAGAAGTTCTTTGTGCGGTTTATAACAGCTTTGCTATAAAAGAAGCTAATCTAAATTCTGTTACATCTTTAAAAGAACTCGTAAAAATGTTGCCCAATCCTATTTTTATAAATATTGAGAACTTTAGAGATGTCGA
Organism: Thaumarchaeota archaeon UBA160; assembly: GCA_002506605.1. Lineage (GTDB taxonomy): Archaea > Thermoproteota > Nitrososphaeria > Conexivisphaerales > UBA164 > CAYFFZ01. The sequence goes on along the minus strand of DAXX01000009.1, from coordinate 6,228 downwards.
TCCTTCTCTCGACAGTTTTTTTAATGTCAATACAAAAGAGGATCTAAAAATTTTAATTCAAAAATTAGAAACAAATTAAACCAGCATTAGAGCATCGTATAATCATAAAAACTCCGCAATTCTTTTAATGTTTATCTTAGCCTTAACAAGAGGGTTATAAGCTCCAACGCCCAGCTTTACTATCAAGCCCTTTGAATCTGATACTGATATACCTATGCCTATTTTGTGTAATTTTTCTGATATTTTCCCGAGCTTCGTTATTCTTTCTAAATTGAATCCTGACTCTTTAAGTAATCTGCTAAAAAGCTCTTTTTTATAAATAAAAAGAGATATTTTATTTTTATTAAAATTCACATTAACGAAAGCATCATTATTTATCTTAACTTTTATCGTACCGTATATCTCTAGCTTTTCAAGCCTGCTCTTTTTCAACTTTTTCTGTCTGTAACGGATAAGCCGTAAACGTTACCTTTCCTGTTATAATTATTGATGTACTTGTTCCTTGTATCTTTATGCTTAAGTTATCAAAGGTTATTTCAGCAGTGCTCTTGGTGCCTTCTATAGCTTTAATTATACTAGTTATCCATGAGACTTCTTCGCTCATAATGTATTTTTATTTTAACAAAGTTATAAATCTATCTAATAGATATTTGGGCATCCTTTCCAGAAAAGTTGTACCGTTATCATTTCGCCTTTTTTGTGCTCCCTGTTCCTTTCTAGGTAGCCAAAGGCGTCTGCTTTTGCCAGCTCGCTGTAGAGGCCAGTCCCCCACCTTAATGGATAGGCTGTGCTGCCATCAAGCTTAAATAGGAAAGTTGCGTTCATGCTGTGCTTTACTTCGACATCCTCGCCAAGCTCAACCTCCTTATACTTTCTCAGTTCTACGCCTATCATTTTAGAAATTACGTGAAGCCCTTCAGCGTTGAAAACGGTCGCCGCAGAAACTATTCTTCCTGGAAGCGCAATGACCGGCTTTCCGTTAACGAGGCCAAGACCTCCCCTTTTTATCACGTTTGTCTGCACGCCTTCATAAAGCAGCTGCCCAGCGTCAGAGATTGCCCTCTTTGTGAAATCTTTCTTGCCCACCGAAGACCCGCCAACAGTAAATATCAAGTCACAATCTTTAGAAAGCTCATTAAGGGTCTGCTTGATCTTTTCTAGATCATCTCCTATTAACCTATATTTCTTTTCGGCAAACGGCATGAGGTTCATTATCATTGGGGCTATAGCGTCCCTTACGCCTCCATCATGGTCATAGGGCACCAGCTCGTCGCCTATGGATACTACGCCAGCGCACATATCAAAAACTTTTACCGATTTAATTCCTGCGGCTATCAATAAAGGAACATGGTATGGAGAAATGAAGCTTCCTTTTCTGAGCAGAACCTCTCCAGCTCTTATGTCCTCTCCAGCTCTCTCTATATCTCTCCAAAGCTTTGGTTCCCTAGCTGGGTAAAGCCTGTTGCCAACTACCTTTGCTTCTTCTATCCTAACTATCGAGTTAGCGTCGTCAGGAACCCTCATGCCGGTCATCACATACGTTGCTTGTCCCTTGTTCAGTTTGTTTGCATTTACTATTTCATAGCTTTCCCCTTCATGAACGTTTACAGCATAACCGTCCTGCGCTGCAACGTTTTGCGGCGGTATGTCGTTCTGGCTCAAAACATCTTCAGCAAGTATCATGTTAACAGAGTCAGGAACGCTTAAGCTCTTTGTCTTTAAAGTCGGCAACTTTAGGCTTTCAATAATCTTCTCGACCTCTTCGTACTTTATAAGAGGCATAACTTATCATAATAAAAATGGTTTATACGTATATTGCAAAATATGGTCTAAATTTTTTTTGGATAAGGCGCTAACATGATGTATTATAAATCATATGTAAAATAATTATAGCGATAATGATACATTTACTTTTATAAACAAGTCGCTAGCAACATTTATTAACGCGTTATGCAAACTCTTGATTAAGGTGAACATATGTGATAGGTAGTGCCACCGATATAATAATCGTAATAATAGTAGCAGTAGTGCTTCTGGCCGGGACCAGCAAAATACCTGAAATATTCAGATCTTTGGGAAGGGCTAAAGGGGAGTTTAAAAAAGGGGAAATAGAGGCAGAGATGGAGCTAAAACAGTTGACTCAGGCAAACGCAACTCAATCTAAAGAGCAGAAGGTTGAAGAGCTACAGAAGCAGATAGCTGAGCTTCAAAAACAGTTAGAAGAATTAAAGAAAGAAGAGAAGTCAACGAGCTGAAATGCTCGGAAGCCTTACCGATACCCTTATACTTGTTTTTATAGCTATATTGCTTTTGGGTGGTGAAGGCGATCTTTCTGGAACGTTCAGAAAGTTTGGCAAATGGTGGGGAGAGCTAAAGAGGTCTGAAGAGGAGTTCAAGAAGGAGATAACGAAGGAGCTTTCTGATATTGATATGAACTATTCTTTTAATGATAACATTTCTAACAATTTTAGGAGCTATACAAACAATGATATAAGGGTTAAAGAATTGGAGAGACAGGTAAGGGAGTTGCAGGAAGAAGTAAAAAGGTTAAAGAAAGAAAATGGAGAGAACTGAGCTGGAAAACAACGAAAAGCCCCTAATTTCACACATAACTGAGCTTCTAAGAAGGTTAAGGGCAATATTAATCGTTCTTGCTTTGGTTTTCTTTGTATCCTTTGCTTTTGGAGTAAGGATTGTAAAATATGCCGGATATTCCATACCGGTGCCTTATCCAAGCATATATTCAAGCATATCAGACTACGTCATAAAGGCGTTCATTTATAATGAGCTGCCTAAAGGCATGATATTGATAAACGTAAACACTTTTGACCCCCTATTTGCTTCTTTTTATGTTTCGTTCTTCTTATCTCTCTTCATCGCTGTTCCTGTCGCTGTTTATGAGCTCTGGGCCTTTGTCGCTCCAGGGCTTTACAGACATGAAAAGAAGCTCATAAAACTTGCAATACTTCCTGCCGGAGTCCTTTTCGCTGCAGGCGCTTCCTTTGCCTATTTCATAATAGTACCTTTCATGCTCAGGTTTGTGCTGATCTACGCTAAGATACTCGGCGTGATGCCTACCCTGAGCGTGAGGGCTTTCATAAATACAGTTATATCTCTAATGATGGCAACAGGAATAGCTTTTGAGTACCCTATGGCTATGGCAATTTTAACTTTCATGAGAGTGGTATCTGCGAAGAGCTGGAAGAGCGGATGGAGGTGGGGAATATTAGGCGCTTTTGTAATAGCTTGGATAATCTCACCTGGAACTACTGGAGGCATAATAGAGACAACCATAGGCATTATACTCTCTGTCCTCTATTTTGTAGGCGTTGCTTTTGCATATGCCATTGAAAGGAGAATCAAGAAAAGCAAAAAATGATAAAAACATAAGTTGAAATATTTTATTTCAGAATTTAAAACATAAAGATGTACCAAGAAAAAGCTGAATATACTGTTTATATGCCAAAAGATCTTAAAGAAAGTGTTATTGAATATGCTAAAGAAAACTATCCTAATGAAATAATACTTTTGCTTAAAGGTAGGCTTGAAAAAGAGTCCGCTCACGTGGAATCTTTTGTTATTCCACCTATGGCAAAAGGTGGAAGGACAAGGGCGATCTTTAACATGAATCTTCTGCCTCCTGACAGGAGCATAATAGGTTCTATTCATTCTCATCCCAATGGCATAGCTTTACCTTCAAGTGACGATCTTCTTTACGGTTTGGGACCAATAATTATGATAATAGGGCTTCCGTCTGAAATCAGGGCGTTCGATAAAGAGGGTAGAGAATTAAATGTTAAGTTTCTTTAAAGTTTAATCTGTGCTTGGTGATGTCTATATATTTGAAAAATTTTATAACTTTTCATGAGAAGTAACCAAAATAATCTTTTCTTTGGTTTAATCTATTACAGATTTTACTAGTGCCGAATTTATTTCTGAAACAAAAGCAAATGGTTCATCCAACAGGATAACGTTTGACTTGCTGCCTATGGCCATTGAAACTTGTATAAGTTTTTTAATTCCATCGCTCAGCTCATAAGCTTTCTGAGACAATATGTTCTTCAAGCCTATTCTTTCAGCAATTTCAATAGCTTTCTCACCTGATATCTTTAGGTTTTCAAGCGCAGTTAAGCTGTTTATAAGGGAAGGTTTTGCTGGCGCATAAGTTATTTCCCTTTTTTCAAGAGCTTTTGAGTTAACTAACTTACCATCAACCAAGATTTCTCCTGAGTGTTTTATTATTCCCGCAATAGCTAACAGGAAAGTTGTCTTTCCTGATCCATTAGGGCCATATACTAGGACTTTTTCATTTTCATTAATATTATGTTAAAGATACCAATTGATAGGCTACCTCGTGTTATTATTACGTTTCTAAGCTCAAGGCTGTGCATTTTTTCTGCTTAAAATGTAGATTAAGAATGATATTAATAAAGAGATCGTAAGAAGAGCTGATGCGTAATC
>DAXX01000009.1:204-1747 GCA_002506605.1 Thaumarchaeota archaeon UBA160 | reverse complement strand
AGGCATAACGTACTGAAAGATAGGAAGCAACGTTACGCTGTACGCTATTATTATAATGGAGCCAAACTCACTTATTGCTCTTCCTAAGGACAGCAATGCTATCCTTATGATGCTTACTGAAAATTCTTGAATTATTACCTTCCTGAAAATAAAATATTTACTCTTTCCTAGGCTTTGTATAAAATATTCCAGCTCTTGATCAGCTTTATCAAACGTTTCCTTCATAGACATTACATATATTGGCGAAGATACGTAAAACATAGCAAGCGAGAGTCCAAATATCTCATCTACTGGGTTAACATACCTTAAAATTGAAAAAAGGGAGGAGGGAGAAAATGTGAGAAGGAGCATTATCCCCACTACAGTGTGAGGAATAGAAACTGGAGAAAGGAACACATCGTAAAAAGCTGATTCTAATTTCACGATCTTTCTAGATAAAGCGTAAGCAACAGGGGTACCTAGAAATACGTTAAGCGTTGTTGCGGCTGCCGCTCCAATAAAGGTAACGCCAAGAGACTCTAGAAATTGACCGTTTACAAAAGCTTCAGCCATCCCCTTCAGAGGGGCTTCATAATATAAGACCGCCATTGGCAATACTATTAATAACATCATAAGGTAAGTTAATATATGAAAAAGTTTTTCATTCATAAGCAAGAACGCTCGAGTTTATAAAGGCTCTTAACGGCTCTGGCGCATCATCTGCCTTGCCATAAAAGATTGCTGTATTTAATGGTTTTATTCCATAACTTTTAAGCATCTTTTTCCTTGTGGAGAAATTAAGAAAAGCACTATAGCTGAAGCTAGTTGTTTATTGAGATATGAGTTGGGTATAGTTATAGAAACATAGATAGGCGCTCCCCGTAGCGTTATTTCTTTTCCCTCTGAGAATATGTCGACTTTTGCTTTAGAATAAAAGGAGGAGTAATTTGCATCGCCAAGGTTTACTTGAGGTGGAAGTAAAATGTACGAGACTTTATGGGAAACAGCCGAAGAAAGGTGCAACGCTATATCATATTAAATCTTGCCAGACTGAAGATAGGCAAACAGCGCTGAGCCCATTGGAACCTCCGTGACTCTTCCTGATTCATTAAGCTGTTGGAACTCTTTGATATAATAATCTTCATTTTCTTTTATAAAAATAGAGGAAAGCTGCAGCATCATCATGGCCCTGTAGCCTTAAGGATCCGTGTTAGGATTAGAAGTACCAAGCTCTGAATTATTGGAAAGCACTATTTTAAGTACCTTTGAAAGATAAATTTTCTCCGATGAAATATTTCCAGAAAGTATAGCTTTGTAAAGGCTCGCGTTCAGCTATTTTAGCTGATCAAAATCAGGCGGATAGCTTGAGACCCCTATAACTATCTGATCAGAAGCTAGCGCTATATACCACGAACTTATGTTCTTTGAATAAAATAAATCTTTTATAACTGCTGGATCTACGGAAAGGAAAAGAGCATATCTTAAAGGCATGAGTAAAACGTTTTGAGCGGCTGCTACTGAACCCATAGAAACTACAGTTCCGCTGAGGTTCATTTCTTTTAAT
>DAXX01000009.1:0-136 GCA_002506605.1 Thaumarchaeota archaeon UBA160 | reverse complement strand
AATATTAAAATTATTATAGCTATGTCCTCAATAATTTTTATAAAGTTCAGTTTTTTAAAACATATTTATTTAGTTTATTCTAAAATTTTAACAAAGGCGTTTATTTATATTAATCAATCGTAAAAACTAAGCAAGA
>DAXX01000069.1:306-2635 GCA_002506605.1 Thaumarchaeota archaeon UBA160 | reverse complement strand
TATTAACGCGTTTGCGCAAGTTTTTTGACCTAATCTTACATCTTTTCCTTCCATTGATGCCTGAACATAAGATAGTAAAGAAGCGGGTCAAACATAGTTATTATGCCTCCTAAAGCTGGCACATAATCCAGATAAGACTGCATAACATATCCTGAAAACAGCGCTCCAAATGATGACGCTCCGTTTCTGCTAAGCGATGTTGCTCCATTAGTCGTAGCTCTTTCTGTCTCATGAACGTTTGTCATTACAAAAGACTGTCTAACAGGCATGGAACCCATTGCAAAAGCCCCGCGCATTATTATAAAAAAGGCTGCAAGTACAAAAAACGACGAGAAAGCCATCAGTATGAACGCTATAGAACCTATAACTCTTGAAAAAACTATGACCTTCAACTTTCCAATTTTCATTGCTAGCTTTGGCATAAAGAGCATAAATATTATAATGAAAACGTTCATTGTTCCGAAAGCAAACCCTATAGCTCCAGTGGAAGCATGGTATCTTAGCTTTAACCAAAGCGAAAGAGCTGGTATGATCAAGCCCGAACCAAGTCCGCAAGGTATCGTTGGCATGCTTAGCTTGAATATGTTTTTAAGAGATACTGAAGGCAAAAACTTTCTGCTGCGTATTCCCATGTCTTTTATAAGTAAAGATGAAACAAACGAAACTATTCCGAGCCCTGTCCCGAGGTAAAACAAGTTGTACAAGTAAACGTGCAACGCTTCAACTAAAGAAATTAAGTATGAACCGATCATTGCTGAAGCCATTTCGGTAACAGAAGCTATTCCAAGAAGTTTTGCAAGTCCGCGGTTGTCAACCGTTTCGCTTATTATTGCTGTTTGAATTCCTCCAACAGGTCCTCCTGAGCCTATCGGACCTCCAGTAGAGCCGGTAGTAAAGCCGGCAAACCCCGCGAGTATTGCTATTAAAATTGGGTTCTTTATGAGTAATAACAGACTTGTAGCTAGAGAAAATATGGCGAAGAGAGCGCTTAACGCTTTTTTTCTGTTGTAATGATCAGCAACCATGCCCATAAATAGCGCAAGTAAAGCGTTTATTATCATTGCAACAAAAAGCACAAGACCTACGGTTTCTAAAGAAAACCCTATGCTATACAAATAAAGAGGAAAAATAACCATTATAAAGCCATAGCTGAAACTTATGAGCGCTCTTGAGAATATAGCTATTTTAGCGTTCATGTGCATTTTTCAGTACCCTTTAGTTAAGTTCAATTCATAACGTATAAACGTTCCTTCACTAGCTTTTTGATTGTTTATAAAATCCTATTGTAACTAATTTTATGTTTGTTAACAAAAGTGCGCAATATGCATTTTAGCAATTCAACTTATCTGCGAGTTAAAGCCGATAGGCCCATCCTTAATGCAGTTTGCAGAAAGCCTGATCAAATGAGAGGATACAGCAGTTCTGGGCTCTCAGGCTTCTTGCTAAACTCAAAATAATAGGTTTTTTTGTGAACTTTTTTTACCTTTTTCACGCATTCTTTAAAGTCTAAATCGCTTTTAAGCTGCACAGCTGGATCAATCCTGAACTTTACTCTGCTGTCCACACTTTCTATGAACTTTGCTATGTTTATTATCTCATTGCAATCTATAAGCTTTGGAAAATAAACACTTTCAGCAACAACTTTTTTGGGGTTAGCATACCTTCTAAAGTTGTCGAGAACTCTTTTGTTTCCCATTCCAGTAAGTCTTATATGTTTTGCTTCATCTAGGGCCTTTATGCTAAACGTTATGCCTTTTGAAAGATCAAAAATTTCGTCGTTTATCAGTTCTCCGTTTGTTATTAACCATGAATCTATGCCCTCTTTCTTTAAAGACCTTATAAGGTTTAGCAGCATAGGATCTTGGGTAGGTTCCCCTCCGCCAAGGAATGCTAATTTAACTGAATTTTCTTTAAGAATGTTGACTATCTGATCAACATCAATATATTTTATGCCTTTTGATTTGAGAGTAGCGCGCACATTAATCGGAAGAGAAGAGCACCACAGGTTAACGTTTCTCACGCAATAAACACACCTCCAACTGCAAACGTCGAACATGACGTAAGCGCTATCGTCTTTGAACCTAACTATGTGATAGACATAGCTCACGCGTTCTTTGTTTAAATCGTTATTTTTATGCTTTAATGCTCAATGGTGGTTATATCTTATCTGTTTATAAAAGGGTTCATATTTTAAAGAAACTATAAAGGATCTCTAAAAAATAAATTGATGAAAGTTTATGGCAAAATTAACTCTCGGTCCAACCGAGATAAGCGCCGAAGTTTTAAATGATATGTTAACATCAGTCGATGCTGGTCAAATAAGATTTTC
>DAXX01000069.1:0-126 GCA_002506605.1 Thaumarchaeota archaeon UBA160 | reverse complement strand
GCTTTTTCTTCAATAATGCTTGAAGTTCCTGTTAAAAAAGAAACCTTTTGCTGTTGATGAGACAAAGCTTAAGGTTGACTGAGAACCATTTTTTGTCTGGGCAGCTATAGATCATGAGGCTAGAGA
>DAXX01000056.1 GCA_002506605.1 Thaumarchaeota archaeon UBA160 | reverse complement strand
AATCTTATTTGACCAGCATCGCAACAAGGGACAAAAACGTGTATATACAAAATTATTTAATATTTGCTTTATGAAAGAAGAAAAAGAAGCCGGTTTTTTCTCCCTAGCAAGGTGGGGTTTGGGAGGCGTGATTATAGTGCTCTTAATCATAATTTTAGCATTTATAATTCTATTGTTAGGCAACTTCAACCTTTTTTCAGAAGTTTCAGCGATCATTCTTTTCATTATTCTTATTATATTTGTGCTAGTGAAAAAATCGGAAAGAATAGTTCTTCCATCAGATAATTCATAGCTATCTTCTTGTCACAATTTATTGTGATAATTTAACTTTAATAAAGCAAATTTCTCTTTTTCCAAAAGTTAAATAAAAATTCATTAACAGATTTGTTTATACATATTGCATATTTAAAAATATGTTTGATAATACTATAACATTTGTTACAAATTTGCAAATTAGCTCAAGGATGATGAATATAAAAAATATAACAAAAAATGAATATAATAAAGCTATTATTCAATCTCAGAAAGGAAAATACTGATGCGAAGATTGCGGCGAGAAATTTAATATTTACCTTAAAAAGTGATAATAATGTACAAGTAAATTCGGACATAAGTAAATGACTTAAGCATTAGAACTCTTGTAGCGCTTTTTCCTTTCAGAAGCATTTTTATTTGTTGATGGGCTTAAATTTTGTAAAACTTATATGCTGAAAATGCAATGGTCAAAAAGAATCAGCAAAATAATCTTAATATTTTTATTTTTTAAAATTTATAAGGTGCTAAATTTAAAAAAATTATATATATGAAAATAGGGTTAGCTTTGGAAAATTTTGTTCCTCCAGGTAATAATGTCGATTTGCAAAAAATTATTAAGATGGCTAAAACAGCTGAGAATTTCGGGTTTGAATCTATATGGACCTGGGATCATCTGCTACTTGGATCAAAAAAAGTCTACCCTATAATAGAGCCCATTACAGTGCTAAGTTATATTTCTGCATTTACATCAAAAATAAAGCTAGGAACTATATACGTGCTCCCACTAAGGCCTCCATTGGTGACGGCAAAGCTTGTGTCTTCTTTAAATTACATATCAGGAAACAGACTTATGTTGACTCTCGTTGCAGGATGGTATGAGAGGGAGTTCAAAGCCGTTGGTATTAATTTTGAAAAGAGAGGTAAGATCCTTGGAGATTATGTAACGATCTTAAGACGCCTGCTAAATGAAAGCGACGTTAATGGTAAACTTGCTAACATGACGTTTGAGCATGTTAACATTGAACCAAAGGCAGAAAACGTAAAGATATTTATAGGGGCTTATCTTGAAAATCCGATAAAACGGGCAGCAAGGCTAAGTGATGGCTGGATGGCTTATTATTATAAAGAGGATGATTTCATTGAAGGTTTAAAAATAATAAAAAGGCATTCTATGGGAAAAACTTTAGAAAACTCTGATATGGTTCCATTTTACATAGGTGAAGAAGGAAGGCAAAAAGTTTACGAATTTACAAAAACGTATATGGACCTTCCCAATTGGTCGAAGTGTTCCGTTGAAAGTGGAATATACGGCACTAAAAAAGATATTCTTGATAGAATAGAATCTTATCGAAAAGCTGGGGTTAGCAGGCTTGTCTTAATCCCTGCTTTCTACGAAATAGAACAAATAGAAAAGCTAGGAAGCATAATAAATGAGATTAAAGATTAATTTTTTAAAAATAAATCACCTTTTAACTGTAATAATGCCTTTTATCTCTACAGCACTTTTGCTTACGTTAATTATAGGCGTTTTACTCACTGAAGCTAAAGCCTCCAACATTTTGACGCCTATGAAAAGTTTCTTTTTCTTTCTTTCTATGTTTCCTTCAAACTTTTTTTGATTTGAATATTTGCCTACAATATCGCCAAAACTCATCCCTGCTAAATAAATTTCCTTTGCGCCAAAACTATAAGCTATAAATGCAGCCCTGTCTCCATCCGTAAAGCCTCCATAGTTCTTAACTAGATCTGTCTCTTTTGTCTGCGTAGTCCCTGCGGCACACTGCAACATAGGCACATATTTTAAAAGCTTATCCATGTTATCACCGTGAGCATGTACGAAGGGCACAGATCCGTTGTTAGCCATTTCGACTTCCAGCTCAGGAAAGCCGTCCAGATCAGTTACAATTATATCAGGATTGAGCCCTGAGAATTCTTTATAAGCCAAAGAAGCCCCATCCGCGGCTAATATTGTTGATCCATTTATGATTCCTTTATTTTTCAAATATTCTAAATCTTCTATAACGCTAGGTCCTGCTCCAATGACTATAGCTCTCCTACTATTTATCAATAAACGGGCTTTTTGAACAGCTTCGTTTACGTGTTTATCCCTGAGAAGCGTATCAAGTAAAAGAGTTGCTTCCCAATCTTTTTTTGGGTCTATGTCTAGTTCTTTTATTGCGTAACTGTAAAGTTCTAGCTTTAGGTTTTCCAATTTAAGGTAATAGAACAGCTCTTCCTATGATTTTTCCATCTTTTAATTTTTTCAGAACCTCGTTAGCTTCCTGGAGCTTAAACTTAGTCACCTTCAACTTTATCAAACCTTTTGAAGCAAGCTCTAGCACTTCTTGCATATCCTTTCTGGGACCTATTACGCTACCCCTAACAACGATCTCTTTGGTGAACCTAAAATCGTTTATGTTTCCGAAAACTCCGACTACTAGAGTTCCTTGTTTTTTAACTATGTTAACTGCTGCATCTATTGCTTTCTGGTTTGGAGAAAAAACTATTACCGAATCTCCTTTACCAAAATGTTCTTCAAGATTTGAATAATCTCTTTTTGCCATTACAACTTGATCTGCACCCATTTCCTCTGCAAGCCTAGCGTGTTCTTCACTTGTTGATATAGCTATGACTTCGCTTCCATAAAGCTTAGATGTTTGCAAAGCAACATGCCCGACACCTCCTATACCTATTACATAGACCTTTTTGTTAGGTCCTAAATTCGCAAGCTTTGAAGCTCTGTAGGCAGTAACGCCAGGACAGAAAAGAGGAGAACTTGCTTCTGGATCTAAGTTATTTGGAACTTTATATATGTAGTCAGATTTTGCCAGAAAATATTCTGCATATCCTCCATCTACAGTTTCGCCTGTTATTTGTATCTTATTGCACAAATGTTCATTACCAGTTAAACAGTAATCGCATGTACCACAGGCTGACCACAAAGGCTGAGCACCGACTATTTCTCCTTCCTTAAAGTTTTCAACGCCTTCTCCAAGTTCTGCAATTTTACCAATGATCTCATGACCGGGTATAATGGGCAACTTTGCTGGTACACCCATACGAACCCAGTCACCCTCTATCATGTGAAGATTTGAATGACAAACACCACAAGATATAACTTTTATAAGTACTTCGCCTCTACCCGGTTTAGGTGTCGGATAGTCCTCATATTTTAATGGAACGGTTTCAATAGGTGCTGGTCTATGCAGAACCATAGCTTTCATATATTTAGTTTTATTCAAACGTTTTATTAAACATTTTGTATGTTGGTCAAGATGCTGGTCAAATAAGATTTT
>DAXX01000021.1:424-4757 GCA_002506605.1 Thaumarchaeota archaeon UBA160 | reverse complement strand
GATAACAAAAACACGAAACTTAACTTTCAAAAAATTTCTATACCGCTATATATATAACAATTATAAAATGTACTTAAATAGGTGTAAAAGTTGAAAATAGTCCCTTTAGGCGAAGAATCGTTAGGAGTAAGATCAATGTGTCTGAAAGTTGATGCGGAAGGAACAGTCTTTATATTAGACCCAGGAGCTAGTTTAGCCCCAAAGAGATTTGGTCTACCGCCTCATCCAATTGAGATTGAAGCTATAAAGGAGTTTAGAAAAAACCTTTACGAAAGTTTGAAAGAAGCAGAATATATTTTTATATCCCATTATCATAGGGATCATTTTACACCTTTGTATAAAAGTGTATACATGGGAACAGAAGGTGAAAACATATATATAAAGAAAAAAGTCCTAGCAAAAGATTACAACAACGTCAATTATAGTCAAAAAATTAGAGGGTATATGCTTGAAAAAGATGCAAAAAAATTCTCAAGCGATTGGATATTCGCGGATGGAAAGAGCTTTAAAATAGGAGATATCATTGTTAAGGTCTCCGATCCTATACCACATGGCAAAGAGGGAAGTAAAACTGGCTTTATTATAGGCATATCAATAAAGCAAAAAGGAGAAGTTCTAACCTATATCCCAGACGTTCAAGGTCCTCTTTCAAAAAAAGCTGTAAAATTTGCTAAAGAGACAAAACCAGATACACTTATAATAGGTGGCTTTCCTTATTATTTATTAGGCTATGCATTTAGCGATAAAGATTTTGAACTTTCTAAGAAGCTTTTAGCAGAAGTTGTAAATAAAGTAAAGCCTGAAACCTTAATAATAGCTCATCATCTTTTGAGAAGCACAGAATGGAAGAAGGGCATTCCTGAAGGTCTAAATTTTAAGATATATTCAGAAATTTTAGGTAAAAAGGAAAACCTGCTTGAGGCCAAAAGAAAAGAACTTTACGAAAATTTTAAACCTTCGCCAGAGCATTTCAAACTCTTTAAGAAGTATGAACCAGAAGAATGAGAAAATTAAGCTTTAAACTCTGATAAGGTTTTTATATAGTGTATATATCAAAAACTTAAAGGGCCGGTGGTGTAGCCTGGTTAGCACGTCGCCCTCACACGGCGGAGGTCGCCGGTTCGAATCCGGCCCGGCCCACTTTTTGGTAAAAGGTTATTTTTTAGAATGCTGAATTTTGTTAAATGAGCAAAATAGGGGCTTACATTAACTTAACTAAACCAGCAGTTACTGCATTATTGTTCCTTGGCGGTATTACTGGCGCATTTATGTCATTTCAGAAGGTGATAAGCGAACCTGCAAAATTTATTGTTGGTATGGTAGCGCTCTATCTGTCAATCTCAGGGGCAAATGCGCTTTCAAACTATATTGATAGAGATATAGATGCAAAGATGAAAAGAACATGTAACAGAGCTCTCCCTTCAGGAAAGTTAACTCCAAAAGAAGCAATATTATTTGCTATCATAGTTTTGATTATAGGACTTATTATAACTTTATTTGTTAATTTATATGAGTTTTTTTGGATAGTAGTTGGGATAATTTTTGATCCAATACTTTATAATTTTATGAGTAAAAGGAGGACATATTATAACATACTTATAGGATCGATAGCTGGTGGAACTCCTGTGATGGCAGGTTGGAGCGCTGTCTCTGGGGCGCTATTCTCACTAGAACCTTTCCTTATACTGATTGCAATAATAGTATGGACGCCCGTCCACATTTGGAGCATCGCAATAAAATATAAAGATGATTATGAAAGGGCAAATATACCCATGTTACCTGTAGTTAAAGGAATTAAGGCTTCTTCTTATGCAATAGGAGCTTTTGCTATAGCGTTATTTTTGGTAACTACGCTTTATGGATTATATTATATGAACGCTTTATTTGTATCAATAATAGTAGTATTTGGGGTAGTTATACTTGTACTTTCCTTAAAACTTTTTTTGAGCAACAAAATACAGGAAGATTCATTTAGATTGTTCATATTTTCAAACATATATTTGGGTATAGTTTTTATATCAATCATATTTTATTCTATTCTAGAATATTTATAATTTATAGTTTTTATGATTATTAAAAAATACGCCTGGATAATGGGTAAAGAATTATTTAAAAAACCGAAAAAGCTTTTATCTTATAAGCAAATCTAAATTTTATGAAAAAAGGTAGTCTTATTAGTATTATTATAATAATTTTAATTATTGTAGCGTTAGCGGGGGCCGGCTATTATTATTCATCATATGGAAGCGTTGATGTTTATGTCACAACAGGAAATTCAGACCCTGTATACTTAACAGTAACTTCGATAATGCTACATTCTAAAAGTGGCCAATGGATTACAGTCTCAAACGCTACAAAGACTGTACTTCTTTCATCTAACTTATCGTTTCTAGCATCGTCTACTGTACCTGCAGGTAACTACACAGAGGTCAGGCTTGTGATAAGTTCTGCTACCGTGACGATAGGTGGCATAAACTTAAGCATTACCGTCCCAAGCGGCGTTATCAAAATACCGATAATAAAAGGAGGTCTAAAGGTAAGCGGTGGCAGTACCGCTAAGCTAGAGATCCTTATCGGACCTCATCTTATAACTACAGGTAATGGCAAATACATTCTTTCGCCCGTTATAACAGCCGTGCAACTTTCGTAAAAAAACTTTAATTTGCGCTAGTATTTTTTTATTATCATGAAAATTTCGGATTACGTATTTCAGATTGATGGTACAAACGCTAACGTTTATGTGATAGTAAACCAGGGCGAAGTTTTTCAAATAGACAGCGGTATGAAAAATAATTTTAATACGATAAACAGGTTTTATTCTGCTAACGGATTAAAGCCTCAGCATGTTTTGATAACGCATGCGCATGTAGATCATATAGGAGCTTTAGCTGATGTTTTTCGATACTATAGGCCAAAAATATATGCCCATGGCATAGATCTAAAAGTGGTAAGAGGGGAGGAAAAAATGCCTTCAAGGTCAATGTTAATGAAGGTATTCATGGCTTTTGCTAAAGCAGAACCTGTAAAAGAAGCAGAAGAGGTCATCGATAGGGCTTTTAGTAATATAAAGATTATTGAAACGCCCGGTCATACACCCGGAAGTGTAAGCTATCTTTATGATGATGGAAAACAGAAATACCTGTTTGTTGGAGATGCTGCTTTTGAAAAAGGTGGAAAGCTTTACGTTAACAGAAGATTTTCGCTCGATATAGAGACAGCAGAAGAGTCTCTAAAAAAGATTCAGGGTCTAAAACCAATAATGGTACTTCCCGGTCATGGTAGAGCGGTAATGCTGTAATAAATGCTTTAAATTAATAGGGTTCAAGCGAAAATTTCCTCCAATTAGATATTTGGTAGCATTAATTTACAAAAGGGCTCAGAAAAAATACAGAATTGGAAAGTGTAGCATTGTTGTCCTAAAGGGCTATGCCATTAGAAGGCAGACAAATTGTTAATTGATAAAACTCAATGTTCACAAGGACGGAGCTTATTTAAATACTATTAGGAGTCCCAAAAGCAAGTTAATATATAATTAGCTTAAGATTTATTCTAATTGGAGGCAGTTTCAAAATAAACTGAGGTCGCAGTAATGAACAGGATAAGGCCTATTGCGTAGTCAAAAGAGGCCCGGCTCAATTTTCTCAGTGCAAAGCTAGTAACGAGAGGATGGCATAAACAACCGCAAAAAGCGAAGATATTCCCGCAATCGAACTAATATTCCTTTCTAAGTAGTCATTATTACAAAGTATATGCCAAAAACTACTAGCAGGATTAGCATAGCTAAAAGTTAAGTCTTTAACGTACTGTTCAAGGAAAATCAGGCCAACGTAAAAGATGGCCAAGCGATCGCCAATGATAGCGCGCCATGTAACAGGGCTATTAAAGCGGTAGAGCTGTTTTTTGCACTTAAGAACCTGCGCTATTATTGTTATAGGTAGCCAAGCGGTCAGGGGCCATTATATAGAAAACCGCAACTAGGGTCGCCACCGACAGATTGAACAAGAATTAATTCTTCATGGCCTGATTATGGCAGATAGACTAATTAATTTTATCTAAAATATAGACAGCGTAAACGATGATTTGGCTAAAATTTGTTACCAACAATTAACAGTCTTTAGGATCAAAAATTATGCTTTCATCTGTATCAAGTGGTGTACGTATAATAATGAATATTAGCCGCTTATCACAGATTTTTCAAGATCAAAGAAAGGTTAAAGGAGAAGGGAAAAGCTTCTGCTAAAAATAAAAAATAGTAGTTCTTTCATTAACTTTTTACCTCTATGAACTTTTTTATCCAGTTTCCTGAGTAATTTGCTTTTCTCTCCTTGAATAT
>DAXX01000021.1:0-297 GCA_002506605.1 Thaumarchaeota archaeon UBA160 | reverse complement strand
GTTACGATCTTCGCATGATGCATGCCTGCGTTGTCCAGGACTATTGCGATTTCCTGCCGGCTTCTTTTCTATAAGCTTCATGAATTCAACCATGTTTGCTGAAGTTGATTATTCATATGCCATGGCCACATCTTTTCCATTAACGGCCATAAAGCCGAACAGGGTCCAGCTCCTTGGCTTTCCCTTCTTTTTGCTTTCCTTGTATCTTGCAACCTTTGTTCAGAGCTCTTCTCTTTGCTGGATTGAGGTCAACCTTTGATTCATCAAGAAATGCTATTATTGGATCATTAAGCTCAG
>DAXX01000051.1 GCA_002506605.1 Thaumarchaeota archaeon UBA160 | reverse complement strand
AATGTTATACCTGCGAGACTACTGATTAATTAGTAATGTTTATATTTTTGGTTTTAACCTATCCTAAACGCGAGAAAAATGTCAAACGAAGATTGGGAAGAAGATGAGGACTGGGAAGAAGACGAAGATTGGGAAGAAGACGAAGATTGGGATGAAGACTTAGAAGAAGAGGAAGAACTGTAAAAGCACAAAAAGTTAAATTTTTTTGTTGAATAAAAATATTATTAATTAAAGGTTTCATTTTTATAAAAATTTTAAAAAAGTTATAAAAACCTTATTTTATTAAGCACTATAGTTTAAAATAATCAGCATATTTTTCATAGACTTGTTTTTCGGCTAAAACGATGTCTGTGGCTGTTCTGTAAGTTTCTAGAGCCCTTTTATTAAGCTGTATAAAGTTAGGTCCCCATTTAAACTTTCTTAGAATATCTTCTGCCAAATCAATATCATTCATTATGTATAGAACCGCTGCAAACGCTTCTACTGTTGAAAGTATATGAGGTCTAGCATAATTAATCGGATTTGCAGCTATGAGCAAAGGCAGTCTTCTTGCATAATTGTTTAAAAACTTGATCCCCCATTCTTCTCTCTTTTTCCAACTGGCATCAATAGCTGTAACTCCTTTTAACGTAAATATGGCTTCATCCTCAGGCATCTGTTTTATTAGTGTAGGGCTGAATGGGTTCAAAACCAGACCAATAGGTTTGTTCGTAAAAGTAACCATACCAAACCTTTTTAATTTTTCAGCAGTACATTTTTTAGGGTCATCTTCCTCAAGAGGTATCACAAAGAGTTTTGTTCTTTTTTGTTGCATTATAACAAGCTTAAAATTAAATTTTAGCTTATTAAACATCACTCTAAAAAAGCAATCGCGTGCTTGTTAGTACTGATCTTTTTCTTACATATTATCTTTAGATTTATGTTCAAGCCATTAACTGCGTAAACAAAAGTGTGAAATTCACCAGCTTCACCTATTGGGTTTATTCCCAGCCGATCTAGCTTTTTTAAAAACGATTCTACGTTTTTTGCATAAATTTTTTTACAAAGTAATTCTTCTAACCCTTTTTTTACTCCTATAATAATAAAAGAAAATATAGAGGCTTCTTTCTTAAGGAGTTCTGCAGGATCTAAGCCCCAAATAGGTTCTTCAAGATCAGCCCCTGATTTTTTCGCAATGGTAGTAAAATAATCTAGGTGTTCCTTTACTCCCTGATCTCCAGCGATTATTTTAGAAGCACCAATCTTTTTAAAAAAATCGATCTGTTCTTGCATAGCTAACCCTTTGTGAACTTTAAGCAATACAATCGGTACTGATAAAGCCTCTGCCAGCTCTATGGATTTTTTTATATTTATCAAATGAGGTGAAGGAGAATCTAAAAAGTCATATTCAAAAGTAACAAAAAGATCAACAGGCCAATATAATAGAGCCGAATAAAGGGAATCTTTACCCCCAGAAAATAGTGCTACCTTTAGTCCCACAACTAAAATATAACACAAGCATATTATTTAAACAATAGGCTTTGCGTGGTAGATTAACAAGCATAACATTCCATAATACTCAGCAGCTCAAAACAAAAAACTCATAGCTAACAAGCTTAAGTAGTAAAAGATTTTTACCTTTATGGCTTTTTGATAATATTTGTTCATTAGCTATGTAATAAGCTAACGATCTATTTCAAAAACCAACTAATCTTTATTCTAGGGATCTGCTTTGTTTTCTTTTGCATTTATTAGCCCCCTATTTTTTTGAAAAAGCTATTATCTCTTTACGTCTTACTGTTTTAACAATGTCAGCGCCAAAAATTTGTATAAAATGTAGCCTACAGAAAGTAAATAGTCCTCAGAGTGTAGTTGTGGCTTTGCATCAAAGCTTTTATTGTATAAAATAAACTATTATCAATTATGGAAATTATAATTGGTGCTCACATGCCAATAACGGGAGGCATTTCAAAATCAGCAGAAAGGGCAAGGGAGCTTGGATTCAAAGCCTTTCAAATATTTACGAGAAATCCGCGGGGATGGAATTACCCTGAGTTAAAAGAAGATGAAGTCAATGAGTTTTTGAACGCCAGCAAAGGGTTTTATTTCATAAATTCTCATATGCCATATCTACCAAATTTAGCTTCCCCTAAAGATTACATATATAAAAAGTCTGGTGAGGCGCTTATTGAAGAACTCAAAAGAGCAAAAAAATTACAAATTAAATATGTAGTAGTTCATGTTGGAAGCCATCTAGGCGAAGGGTTGGAAAAAGGAAAAGAAAGAGTGATAAAAATTGTCAAAGAAGCTCTAGATAGTGTTTCTTATGATTGCAATATTCTTCTCGAAAACATGGCAGGCCAAAAAAATAGTGTGGGGTCAAGATTTGAAGATCTTGGTGATATAATCAACGGGATTAACGATAAAAGGGTTGGCATTTGTTTAGATACATGCCATGCATTTGCGGCTGGATATGACATAGCAACAGAGGCAGGAATTGAAAAAACAGTTAATGAACTAGAAAAAAACATAGGATTAGAAAAAATAAAACTAATACATCTAAACGATTCAAAGGGTGGATTAGGATCAGGGTTAGATAGGCACGAAAGAATAGGGAAAGGCTTTATAGGAAGAAAAGGGTTTGAAAACTTCTTTAAAGTAAAAGAACTTATTGAGAACAAGCCTATGATCTTCGAAACACCCGTAAAAGATTATCACGAATATTTAGATGATTATAAAACGGTAATGTCGATCATAAACAATGTACAATGATTTAAATGATAATAAACGCATAATAAAATATTTTTAACTTTATAAGGGAAGAGCATCATTTCTCATAAGGGAAGGATGGGTTGCTCTTTATTTATCAAAAATGCTTTTATAGGTAATAAAAATGGCATAACTAGATATGTTCGTCGAAGCAGGCAAAGTTGGAAATGATCGCGCCTCTACCACCATATTGGAATGCATGAAAAAGCATTTCATACGTAAAGGAAACGTAGCAATGAACCGAAAATTGCTGACCGATAGGCAAGAGCAGTTCGTTACATATAAAAATTTATGAAAAAATAAAGGGTATATGTAAATTTATTGCAATTATTTCCAGAAAAGATTAATAAACCATCAAAGTCAAGTAATTAACATAATGACAACGGGCTGGGCGGGCGTATATCTGGATATTGCTGTGATTTTAATCATCGGCGTTGTCATATCTTATTTAGCGGTTGCAATAGGTTTAGCTCTTTCAAGAGGGACCAGCAAGGATAAAGTTAAAAGATTTGAAAGCGGTAATGAAGAGCTTGGGAGAGCTCGAGGACTCTATATAATGCAATACTATCCTTATTTGTTGGTGTTTATGCTTACAGAACCTGTTTTTGTTGTTTTGTTTACCATACTTTTGTACCTTCATTTAGTTTCCTATATAGTGTTTTTAATAAGCTTAGTAATATTTTCGCCCAGTCTTGTTTTTGCATTAAAGGAAGCTAAGGTGATAAAAAAATGGCTGATGCCGAAGGATTAATTTATTTAGGGAATCTGGATGATGTTGCAAAAAAAGCTTTAGAGTTTTTGAACAAAAGTGAGTTTATTAAGAAAACTCTAAGTTGGGGAATAGATTTTTCTCTTTGGCCTGTGCATCTGATGACATCATGTTGCGGAGCAGAATTTGCAGCAGCTGCTTCACCACGTTTTGACCTTGAAAGGTTAGGATTTCTACCTTTTGGGGGTCCTAGACAGACAAATCTTTTAGTGGTTGAAGGTACTACCACCATAAAAATGGCTAGAGTTGTAAAAAGAGTTTATGAGCAAATGCCAAACCCCAAGTGGGTCATAGCTATGGGGGCATGTGCAATGGACGGAGGCATATTTTTTAATAGTTATAACACTATTGTAGCAAGAGAATATTTACCTGTTGATGCATATGTTCCAGGATGTCCACCAAGGCCTGAGGCTTTAGCTAGGGCCGTTCTGCTCATTCAAGAAAAGATAAAGCGCGAAAAAGATGCGTTGTTGGGTGTTAAAAATGAACATTAAGGATGAGCTTTCTAAAATTTCGACCAATTTAGTAATAGATGAAAAAAGAGCAAATTATAAAATTATAATAGATGAGCCATCAAAGCTTATTGATGTAGCAAACTCAATAAAAAACTTAGGGTTCGACCACGTTGTTTCTGTTACAGGAGTAGATTATCCTGATAAAATAGAAGTGATATGGCACGTGTCTAGCTATTCCAGCGAAGAGTTAAAGGGTATAGACTTAGCCATATCTATGACTGTTAAAAAACCAGAACCATTAAAACAAACTGATGCGCAAGGCAACATCAATGTTAACCGGCCTCCTGTAACTGTTCCTTCTCTTGTTTCGGTGTGGCCAAGCGGAATTTTTAGCGAAAGGGAAGCGTTTGAGATGTTTGGAATAATTTTTGATGGGCATCCAGATCTTAGATACCTTATGCTTCCAGAAGATTTTTATGGTACTTGGCCCTTGAGAAAGGACTTTACTTATCAAAAGCCGAAGGTGTTTATTGAATGAGCGAAAAAGTCTATAACATAGATGATCTACAAAACATAAACGTTGAGGGCGAAAAATACATAATACTACAGATAGGCCCTTCACATCCCGGTTCGGGGCATATGAGATTAAAGGTATGGCTTGATGGTGATATAATTGTAAAGGTTGATCCAGATATAGGTTTTGTACATAGAACCAGTGAATGGCTAAGTGAAAGGAGAGAATGGATAAAAGCAGTACCAATAGTTGAAAGGATTATGCTCCCTGATACTGTGCATGCGAATTTAGCGTATGTTTTAACAGTAGAAAAACTTCTTGGAATAGAACCTCCCCCTCGTGCACAATATTTAAGAAGCCTTGTTGCTGAAATAAACAGGATTACTAGCCATCTTTACGGCATAGGCATATTTGGTATATTCTTAGGCTCTTCAACTGTATATATGTGGGCTTTTGGTGACAGAGAACCTTTTATAGATCTTATGGAAATGCTTACAGGAGCGAGAATAACTACTTCATATATAATACCAGGAGGCGTTAGATGGGATTTGCCCAATGGTTTTAAAGAAAGGGCTGAAACGGTTTTGCAGTATATGGAAAGAAGATTAAAAGATTATGAAGACATATGGGTTAAAAACCCGGTAGTTCAGGCTAGAACTATCAATGTAGGAACGTTAAAAAAAGAAGATGCCATAAGGCTTGGTGTTGTAGGCCCTAATCTGAGGGCTTCGGGCGTCTATTATGATACAAGAAAGCATCATCCCTATGCGGCGTATTCTAATTTAGATTTTGAAGTTCCTACAATGAAAAACGGTGATTCATACGACAGATTGCTCATAAGAGTTGAAGAAATAAAACAGAGCATAAAGCTAATACGACAGATACTTAAGGATATTCCTGAAGGCAAAATTATAGCGGATCAAATTTACAATCAGCTAAACCCAGTTATGAAAAAGAATTATGAAGAGAAAAAAAGAGTTATGTTCCCAGCTTTTATGATCCATATGAGGCCGCCTGCTGGGGAAGCTTCTGCAAAAGTTGAAGCAGGCAGGGGTGAAATATTTTTCTATATAAAGAGCACTGGGGATAAATATCCTTACAGGTTCAGGTGGGTCACACCTTCTTTTAGGAACCTTCCATATTTTACGCACGTAACAGTTGGGCATAGGCTTGCCGATCTGCCCACAATATATGGTAGCATAGATTATTTTCCGCCGGAGGCTGACAGATAAATGGGAATAATACCACTTATATTATGGTTAATTCAAGATCTTCTTTATATAATAATATTTCCTGGTTTAGTAACAATACTAGTTGTTGTAGTAATAATAATATGGCTAGAGCGTAAAATAGCAGCAAAAGTTCAGATGAGGTTTGGCCCGCTATGGGTTTCGAAAAAGATAGGAGGGGCTCTTCAGTCTTTAGCTGATTTATTAAGGTACAGCTTCCAAGAAGTAATAATACCTGAAAAGACAGACAAATGGGCTTTTATATTAGCGCCTGGGCTTATGTTTGCTTTTGCAACCATAGCGCTTATCTTTATACCTGTAGGTCCGTATTACTCGGTTTTGTTTCCAAGCTATTATACAATTTTGTTTTCGTTAGCGCTAATAATCATAACGCCTATATTTGCGATAACTGTAGGTTGGGCCAGCGACAATAAATTTTCATTCATAGGAGCTTTGAGGGAAGGTTTCCTTCTTATATCTTATGAAATCCCATTCCTCTTATCTGTTGTTTCTATGGTAATAATTTTCCATACATATGATTACATAAATGCGGTACAAAATCAGCTAAGTTTCCTACCAGGAATCATACTAAACCCTTTGGCAGCTTTGACTATGCTTATAGTAATGATCAGAACGACTGGCAGATTTCCATTTGATATAACTGAAGCAGATAGCGAGTTAGTTATGGGTTTATTTACTGAATATTCCGCCTTATTTTTTGGAGTTGGAATGGCTACACCATATGTAGAATTGTACAACTTTAGCTTAATTTTCAGTCTTCTGTTTCTAGGTGGTTGGTGGCCTTTTACTTTGAATGTCATGAATCCCGTATACGGGTTAATTTTGCCAGGCATAATAGTAGTGGTTAAAGCGTTTATAGTTATGGCAGTTTTAGTTTTCCTCAGAGCTGTTTATCCGAGATACAGGTTAGATCAAGCTGTAAGGTCGGGTTGGAGTTATGTGTTGCTTTTGTCTATACTTTCTGTTATCCTATCTGTTGTTGAGGTGATGTTTTTAAGATGAGCGAAGTTAGAAAACCACGCGACCCATTAACGGGCCATGTAAAAGCCTTAGCTAAAGGTTTCAAATATCTTGTTGAACCTAACAGAATGACGTTGGATTATCCAGCCGAAACCATGAAGTTACCACCAAATTATAGAGGGTTCTTTACGGTTGATGACAAAAAATGCATAGGATGTAGCATGTGCGAGATGGTATGCCCTCCAGAAGCAATAACCATGGTACCAAGAATAATAGGCGAAGGAGGAAAAACAATCCCAGCTCCTGAAGGTGAAAAAGAAGTTAAAGGTCCAAAGAGGACAAAAAGACCGGTTGTAAATTGGGGGAAGTGCATCTTCTGTTATTTTTGCGTTGATGTTTGTCCAGTTGATGCTTTTATACCGACACAGGTTCACGATTTAGCTTTTGAAAAAGACAGTGAATACAGACCTTCGTATGAAGACTATTTAAAACCTCCAGAAGAACCTTACAAGAATTCAAAAAAGGTCATTTCTAAAGCTGATTTGAAAAGAGGTGTAAGCTATGAGCCCGCTCCTTGAAACTTTTACAAGCGCAGTAATCACTTTAGGAAGCCCGTTTTTAGATCTAGCTTTACTCATACTTGCCATAACCTCAATAGTATTTGCTTACCTTACTGTGACTTACAAATCTCTTGTTTATTCTTCAATATTCCTTGCCTTTGTAGGTCTCGTTAACGCTGCTTTTTTTATGATATTAGGATACCCGCTTCTTGCATTTATTCAGCTGATAATATACGTTGGTTCTGGCGTTCTCTTTATAATTATATCAATAAGCATGCTAAAGGAGCCAAAGTTATCGTTCAGGCCAAACCTTTACTCTTGGGTTATAGTGCTTTTCATATTTGTTCTGATTCTTACTATTGGTGTAAGCGTAGGTATAGGTCCTACATCATTAACCTATTTAGGTGTTTTCTCAGCAGTGCATTTTATAACAGAATACTGGTTATCAATAGTTCTTCTCGTGCTTGCACTCTCAATGGCTCTTATCGTTTCTATAGCTGTTTCGAGAGGTGAAGAAGAATGATAATTATAGGTATCCTGCTTATAATTATAACAGCCGCTATTTTGGTAGGTATAGGTGTATGGGGAATGATTTATAACAAAAATTTAGTAAAGATGTTACTTTCTTTAGAAGTATCTTTTAATGGAATAACGCTGTTGGTTCTTTATTTGGCCTCAACAATAGGAATTTTGAGTATAGTTAAACTAGGCGCGTATATAGTTTTTCTTGGAATAGCTTTAGCTATAGGTGAAATTTCAATCATAGTGAGCGTGATACTTTATATGTTCAAGGAAAAAATGCTGACAGATATCACACAAGATGAGGTGAGAAGTGAAGAATGATGCATGGTCAGCTTTTAACTTATTCTTTGGCCGTTCCTTACATAGTGGGGTTTATACAACTGCTCCTTAACAAAAAAGCTTCTGGAAAAGTTCATGCGGCAATAAGCTCAATTTCGCTCTTGGTGCCGGCATCCGTTTCAATAATTGTTTTTGGGCTTTATGGAGCTTACTCTTCATATAAGTTGACAATTACAAATTTAGGATCTTTCATGCTTTTTATAGATGGGCTTAATTGGCCAGTGGTTGCTGGCATAGCCCTTGTGACTGTGCTTATAGCCATTTACTCATATCCATACATGGAGGTAAGGTTCAATGAGCTGGGTTCGATAGATTGGGGAATTTATTATTTCTTATACGTTTACTTTTCAGTATCTCTTCTTGGAATTGTTCTTTCAAACAACTTTATCTTGTTTTACCTTTTCTTAGAAGTCTCGTTAATAACATCATTCCTTCTTATAGCGCTTTACGGATATGGTAACAGACAGAGAATTTCATTAATCTATCTTATTTGGACACACCTTGGAGGATTTTTGTTCTTGGTTGGTTCCTTTATATATGGGCTTACTTTACATACATTTGACTTCTATCCTCCGCCAATGCCTTCAGGGCTTATGTTGCAAGCTCTTGGACCGCTTGCAGCTATTATCGTAACGCTCATACTTTTGGGCATGTTCATAAAGATGGCAGTATTTGGGGTCCACATGTGGCTTCCGTATGCGCACGCCGAAGCTCCGACCCCTGTTTCTGCGTTACTTTCACCTGTTATGATAGGAATAGGCGGTTATGCCATAATAAGAATAACGTACATGCTCTTTGAACCTCTTTTGCTAAAAGCTCAACTAGTTTTGCTGGCTTTAAGCGTAGTTACTATAATTTATGGAGGTTTGATGGCTTTGAAGGAAAACGATTTTAAACGCCTCCTAGCTTATTCAAGCATAGCGCAAATGGGCTATATGTTAATGGGTATAGCTACCCTTTCGCCGATTGGTATTTTGGGCGCTCTATTGCAGTTCTTCGCGCATGCCGTTGGCAAATCTATTCTCTTCTCTTCTGCTGGGGTTTTAATATCAAAGAACGATAATCTAAGGGATATTAACAAAATGGGAGGGCTTGCTAGAAGCATGCCATACACCTCTTCGTTAGCTTTGCTAGGTTTTATGGATATTTCAGGGTTACCACCTACAGTAGGGTTCTTCAGCAAATTGCTCATACTTATAGCTGTTGGCGTTGAACTTGTAAAGTTAGGATTGCCAGGAATGCTACTACTTGCTTTTGTTTTGTTAGGCTTTGGTCTAACTCCGGCTTATGCTTTTTATGCAATGAAAAGGATATTCTTTGGGCCTCCTAAAATAAAAGGTGTGGAAGCAAACAAAACAATGCTGATTCCAATTGTACTGATAGCGATAGTTGGAATAATAACATTTGCTTTTCCATCAACGATAGTCAACTCTGTTTCAGGATTTCTTCATACTGCTTTTGTCATAGGTGTGGTGATGGATTAGGATGATCGGATCAATTTTGTTTTTAATTTGGGGTTTACCGATGCTAGCAGCAGGATTAGGGCTTTTGCTAAAGAAACAAGCTCCATTTATTTCAATAGGTACCATAGCGCTTTCTTTCATTTTATCAGTCATGTCTCCATTTATTGTTTCAACACCATCTATAATATCATATCCATGGTTTGAGCTACTAGGACTTAAAATAAACTTTGGCATGCTAATAGATGGCCTGTCTGTTGTCATGGGTTCTGTAGTAGCGTTTGTTTCTCTTTTGATAGCTATATATAGCTATAGATATATGTACGGTGACTGGGGCCATACAAGGTACTGGTATTTCTTCTCTTTCTTTGTCGGATCAATGCTTTTGCTAGTATATGCAAGCAACCTTATTGTCCTCCTTATAGGATGGGAAGGTACTACTTTAGCTTCATACGCGCTTATAGGACACTGGTACACTGATGAAGATGAAGAAAGATGGGTAGGTGACAAAGGAAGGTACGCTCTTGGTGTTCCTATGTGGTTCACCCCAAGTCAATCTGGGGTTAGAGCTATGGTAGTTACAAGCTTTGGAGATATAGGATTTATAACAGGCATTGGCATGCTCTATAAAGTTTCTGGAACATTAAGCATATATGTTATAGAAAAAAATATTACACAAATCATAACAGCTCTCAATAAAAACAATTTGTTAATACCTTTCCTGATAGCGTTTACTATGGGAGCTTTTGCAAAATCTGCTCAGTTCCCCTTCCACGAATGGTTAGTTACTGCAATGACAGGTCCTTCAAGCATAAGTGCTCTCATACATGCAGCGACGATGGTCAATGCAGGCGTTTATCTGCTTCTGCGTTTTGTTCCAATTCTGCTAGGTGGAGCCGTTAAGGCAGGTCTTTATTCAAGCCTTAACATATTTTTCACATACGTTCTAATAATAGGTGCTTTCACAGCCTTTATGATGGCTAGCATGGCTATTGCATCGAACGAACTTAAGCTAATACTTGCATATTCAACAGCATCACAGATCGGATATATGTTCATGGGAATAGGCGCTGCATACTTTATTTCTACACCTTCAATAGCGCTATTTGCCTCTCTTTCGCACTTTATAAGTCAGGCGCTATTTAAGGCAGCCATGTTCATGGCGGCAGGAGTTTTAATAGAGGAGTTTTCTTCAAGGTACATAAAAGATATGGCTGGTGCTTATTCTAAAATGAAGCTAACAGCAATAGCTTTTCTTTTGGCATCGCTCTCTCTTTCAGGCATTCCACCATTTTCAGGATTCTGGGATAAAGATCTTATACTTGAAAGCACTTTACAATCTGGAAATTTAATTGCTTACTTACTGGGGATAATAGGCGCTTTTCTAACATCGTTTTACATTTTCAGAGCATTTACTATGGTTTTTGTAAACAAGGGAGATGAAAAGTTAAAAGAAAAAGAAATTAAAGAGGCTCATCCTGTAATGCTTTGGCCTTATTTTGTTTTAGGGCTCCTTTCTTTGTTATTTGGAATTTTCTGGTACTTCCCTAATGGTGGATTATCCGCGTTAATATATCGTTTTGTGTACGCACAAACATATACTCCATTACTAATTGGTTCAATTTACTTTAACCCGCTAGATGTTGGGATTTCTGTAACTATAGCCTTTGTAGGGCTTTTAACAGCTCTGTACATTTATAAAGCCAGGAGAGAAATAATCCTTTCAAATGTCACCTTAAATAAATTAAGGGACTTCCTTTATGACAGGTGGGAGATAAATTCACTATACTATAAAGCGTTTGTTTATTCATTGAACAGCTTTGCTTCCATTCTCAGAAAAAGCGTTGAATTTGGCGCGTTTGATAGGTTCTATCACAACTTGGTACCGAGGTTCATCTTGGCAGCAGGAGAAAGGTTTAGAAAATTCCAGCATGGAGATATAGGGAAATATCTTCTTACTTTGCTTACGGGAACTCTTGTTTTATTAATAATAGGTTTTGTAATACTGGTGATGATGTATGGTTGAGCCAATTTTAATAACATTTATAGCGTTGATAGTCTTATCGCTAGCGGCGCCTTTCTTTTCTGACAAAAAAATATTAAATTATTGCGCCTCCGCAATATATGCCATTATTTTGATATATGTTACATACATGGTATATAATGGGGCGGGTCTTGGCTATTTTAAGGGGATAACGCCGACAACGCTTTCATATACTGTCCTGACAGTAAGCCTTATAGCAGGCGCTCTGACTTCTTTAAGCTTCAGCAAGTTAGGAAAAAAAGCTGGTATAGCTGTATCTTTAACAAGTTCAGGCATACTCGCAAATTTCATACTCAGCTCGACTATTAATCCGTTTTATATAATAGCGGCATGGGGGCTTCTTTCAATATCTAGCTACGGTATAGCAGCTTTACCTAAGGATAAGATTTCACTCGGAAACTCTTTAAAATATGCATTTATGGGAGGACTTGCTTTTCAGGTATTGCTCCTTAGCTTTGTTCTGTATTATGCTTTTATCGGTTCTGTTATTAAATTACCAATAGTGATAGGAGCAGCTTTGCTAGTTACTGCTATAGGATTTAAAATAGGAATAGTGCCTTTCCACATGTGGTTGCCGGATGTTTATGGAACGTCAGATCCGGTAGCGGTTTCAGTGCTTTCATCTTTAATGAAGTTAGGGCCTATAGCTCTTTTAGTTAATCTCTTTGTGCAAGGCGTTGTATCTATCACTGGTGTCGAAATGAAAGCGCTCCTCGCATTCTTAATGATTCTTGCAGTATTAACAATGACGTGGGGTAACGTAACAGCCGCTGTGCAAAAGGACGTTCAGAAGATGCTAGCATATAGCAGCATTTCTCACATAGGTTTTATGCTTATGGCGGTTTCAGTTATAATAGCTTCATACATGTATGATGTATCAGCTTCCCTTGCATATATAGCACTTATAATATATTTATTTTCATATTCTATCTCAAAGGCAGGCGCTTTCAGTTATATGAAAGGCTTTGATAACAGGGGCTACGACTCAATCAAAGGAGCAGGAAGAACTTACGGAAGCGTATCTGGAATGTTCTCAGTTTCTCTACTTAACCTTCTGGGCTTGCCTCCTTTGCTAGGATTCTGGGCAAAACTTTTTGTTTTTATGTCAGCTGCCAACCCAAGAATTACTCCTTTCTTCGTTGGATATGTACCATGGTATGCAATAGTAGGTATAGTTAACAGCGTAATATCGGCTTTCTATTATGTTAAAGTTCTTCAAAGCTTATATGCGGAAAGCAAAACTAAAGCTACTTTCGAAGGATTAAAACTAACTATAATTATTTCTTCAGCAATTCTTATTATTGGCGGAATAGTTTTACCATTTTTGTTTATTTAATTTCTTTTACATATTTTTTATAGTAGTTATTAAGAAAAGAAGCCATCTCTTTAAAAGCACCCGCTCTATGGGATATAGAGCTTTTTTCCTTTAAATCCATTTCTGCATACGTTTTGGTAGCATCTAATGGTATGAATATAGGATCGAAGCCGAACCCTGAATTTCCTCGTGGCATTAATGAAATGGTGCCATTAACTCGTTTTGAAAAAACAAAGAAACTCCCTGATATTTGAAGCACAACAGCTGAGAGAAAATAAGCCTCCCTTGTTTTTACGTTTTCCATTAATTTTAAAATACCATTTATGCCAATGCTCTTTAATACAAAAGCAGTATATGGACCAGGAAAATTATTTAACGAAGCTATAAAAAGGCCGTCATCTTCAACGACAAAAGGCTTTTTAAACCTTTTATAAGCGTTCTTTGCAGCATAAAGAGCTACATTTTCAACATGATCATCTTGTATTTCCAATTTTTCAACATAGTCTGGAGCTTTTGTAAGCTTTATACCATAATCTTGAAGCGCATGGTTAGCTTCTTTTATCTTATTATCATTCTTTGTTAAAAATGCTATGTACATGAATTATGTTTATGTTTTGTTGTTTGTATTTAAAAATTTATTTTGATTAGTCCTTTTTGTCTTTTATTATTAGCCCGGGGCGGATTCGAACCGCCGTCACCGGCTCCAAAGGCCGGTATGCTTGGCCACTACACCACCGGGCTTCTATTTTTTTGAAGGATCCTTTTATATAAAAAGGTTGCTCAAAGAAACTGGTTTAGTGAAATTTTACTACTTTATTTAAAAAAGTTGATTTAATAATCTAAATAAAGACTCATGTTTATTATTGTTGGGTGTTTAGCCGCTTCTCCTGCTGAGAAGAGGCCTCCCCTTTCCTAGCGGCCGTAAGGAAAGGGTCTTGGCAGAGAAGCAGGCTATCGCCCGGATGTGGGTATACCTGTGTATTACGTTGCAGGTATGCCTGATGAGTAGGATGCTAACTTTCGATAATCCAGCGTCGAGAAAAAAATTCAAAAAGAACACAAAATCAGATGAATTCAAAGATGAACGCCATATAGATTAAAATCATCAATTACATTGTTTATTACATTGCACTCATACTTATGCTCTGTATATTTAATTAAATGAGAATGACAAAATCTAGGTATGCTGTAAGGAAGCGCGCCTCGCAGTTCTGTAGCTAGCCTTGGGCGACCAAGGATTCCTACAGGGCTGAGGGGTGTGCGACCTTACTAGCTAACCTAGATTTTGTCATTCTCATTTAATTAAATATACAGAGCATAAGTATGAGTGCAATGTAATAAACAATGTAATTGATGATTTTAATCTATATGGCGTTCATCTTTGAATTCATCTGATTTTGTGTTCTTTTTGAATTTTTTTCTCGACGCTGGATTATCGAAAGTTAGCATCCTACTCATCAGGCATACCTGCAACGTAATACACAGGTATACCCACATCTAGCCTAATTTGAAAAGCATTAAATTATTAAACCAGCAAAAACAATTACTGTTCATGGAAGAAGCCAGAAAAATATCAAATTTTGTAACCAATTTTACATATAAAGAAGTTGACGAAAGGGTTAAACAAGAAATAATTAACAGAATAATAGACGCCGTAGCTAATGCAAAATATTCATACAATAATTTAAAAACATACTTGGATCCCATGCTTAAAAACTTCAAAGGCAACGCTACAACACTTACAGGAAAAAAAGCCTCAGTGGATTATGCCTCATTCTATAACAGTTTCCTTATAAGATATTTAGACTTTAATGATACATATCTGTCAAAGGAACCTTTACACCCAAGCGATATGATAGGAGGAATATTGGCATTAGCTTCAGAATTGAAATCTAGTGGAAAAGAAGTCATAGAGGCTATCGCTGTTGGTTATGAAGTAGGCATAGCGCTTTGCGATGCGGGCTCTTTAAGAAAAAACGGTATAGATCACGTAGTGTTTCTCGGTATTGGAGCCGCCGCCGCAGCGTCCAAGCTGTTGAAGTTAGATGAAAAAAGAACAGCAAACGCGATATCTCTTGCGCTTGTTCCTCATATAGCTTTAAGAGAAACAAGAAGTGGAGCGCTTTCGATGTGGAAGGGAGGCGCTGCTGCCGAATCAGTTAGAAATGCAATTTTCGCGGCAATATTAGCTAAATCAGGCATAACTGGACCTGAGCTACCTTTTAGCGGTAAAATGGGCCTAATTAATATAATATTTAGGGGAAAAGATTTTGATGATAGTGCGCTAGATCAAATGAAAGGTAATGGCGTGTTAAGAACTCTTATCAAAGAATTTCCGGCAGAATATCATGCTCAGGCAGCTATAGAGGCAGCGCTTGACATCAAGCTAAAAAAAGATGTAAAGAAGATTATTGTGGACACATATGAAGCAGCAAAAACTATACTTGCAGATGATGCATCTAAATGGAAACCCGAGACTAGGGAGACAGCTGATCATAGCCTCCCATTTTTGGTATCTGTTACATTGTTAACACAAAACTTCTGGTTTGACAGTTATGATCTCATAAAAGAGAAAAAGGTTCTTGAATTGGCATCAAAAGTTGAAATAAATGAAATAGAAGATTATACAAGAATGTATCCTTCTAGTCTGCCTGTAAAGATAACTGTAGAGTATTCAGATTCTACTCAAGAATCGGCATATAGAGAAGTTCCTAAGGGGCATTACAAAAAACCCATGAACAGAGAAGAAATAATATCAAAGGCAACAAAACTTGGATTAGATAAAAAGGTTATAGATTATATTGAGAATATCGAAAACAAAGAAGTGGTAAACATTGTCTTCTAACAAGGACGTTCTACTTAACAGCGAATTTCTGATAGTACCTGGAGTTTACAATCCATTCAGCGCTTTACTTGCAGAGAAGGCGGGCGCTAAAGCTATATATCTTTCTGGAGCTGCACTAACTTCTTCCTATGGATTACCGGATCTAGGAGTAATATCGTTAGAAGAACTGGCATATATGGTAAGAAAGATAAAAGAAGTAGTTAATCTGCCCATTATAGTGGATGCTGACACAGGTTTTGGCGAACCTTTAAATGTGTACAGAACCATAAAGGTACTTGAAGCATCAGGGGCGGATGCTGTTCAGATAGAAGATCAGGTGAATCCAAAAAAATGCGGCCATCTTGACGATAAAGTCCTTATAACAAAAGAAGAAATGGTAGCAAAAATACTTGCAGCAAAAGAAGCTTCAAAGGACATTGTTTTAGTGGCAAGAACCGATGCGCGTGGAGTAACAGGGCTAGATGATGCCATCGATAGGGCGCAGGCATATGTCAAGGCAGGAGCGGACATAATATTTCCTGAAGCGCTTTTAAACGAAGATGAGTTCAAAATTTTTGCAGAAAAAGTGAAGGGAAGGCTTTTGGCTAATATGACAGAGTTCGGGAAAACACCTTACATAACGGCGCAAAGATTCAAAGAATTAGGTTACAGATACGTTATATTTCCGGTAACCTCATTTAGAGCCGCTGCAAAAGCTATGCAGGAGGTATATCAAGTTCTGATGAATGAAGGTACTCAAAAAAACATCCTAAATAAATTGATGACAAGAGCAGAGCAATATAATGTTATCAACTACTATTTTTACGAAAACATGGACAAAGAATTAGCAAAAAGATCCTATTTGGTTAAGTAATATAAAAACAGAAACGATTAATAAGGTAATCTGTATAGGTTTTTTGGTATGCCTAAGGTAGCTAAAGTAAAAGAAAGATGGAAGACGAAAGTCTGGATAGAGGTTTTAGCTCCAGACATATTTGGAAACGTATCAATAGCTAAGATACCTGCAAACGATGAACAATCAGCGGTTGGCAGAGTTGTACCAATATCTTACTATCAAGTAAACAATGAAAATTTAGAAAACAACAACATAAAGCTATACCTTCAAATAATAAAGGTTGAATCACTTAAAGCCAAAACTTTGGTAAAAAGAATAGAATACGCAAGAGAAGTCTATAGATCCATGATAAGAAGAGGCAGTTCGCTCGTAGAATGGATAGGTGATTATAAAACATCGGATGGCATGGATGTTAGAATTCATATTTCTCTTTTCACACCAGAAAAGATAAACTGGTCCAGAATGCATAAAATTAGGCTCGCTGTAGATCAAGTTTTAAGAGACAGCATTCCAAATCTAACCTATGATCAACTTCTTGAACAGCTTCTTAAGAATAGAACTCTTTTAGACAAAGTTACAGAAGAAGCAAAAAAGATATATCCCATTAAAAATTTAGTCCTGCTTAGTCTTAAGCTCCTTAATAAACTGGCAAAATCGATAGAAGCGCCTGTTCAGTAAGCTAAAATAAATTCTTATCTCTCGTTTCTTATGCTACTTATTATGTATTTGATGGCTTCACTATCAAATTCTATGGTTATTGGTCCAAGGGGAGATTCTTGTGGATCATCGCACATTACAACGTGGTTTACGAAAGCAGCCTGTTTGTTCAGCATTAAAAAAAATTTATCGCCTTTTTTCCCCTCATTTAAAAGCCTGAGCATTAAATAAGTCATGTCTTTATCCTTTATCGTTTGGAGCAACTTTTTTAAAGTCAGCTCTCCTGCTTCCACCTTTATTAAATCTTGCATAATTTCAAGTTTTACATCGTCCTTGGAATCTGTTAAATTAAGCACGGCTTTTTTTACTTTTTCTGGATCTTCTGAGGGGTAAATTCTCGCTGTGATATGTAGCTTCATGTTTTACGATATAGCTCTAATTCTTAATAATATTTATGTAGTTGTAACCTTAGCATTACATTTTAAAGGCGCATAATCAATTGCATAATTAGGTTAATGTTTTTATTTTTCAAAATTGATCCTATAGTATGAGTTTAGGTCCTGAAAGCTTTAAAAAAACATTAAAGGTTTCAGGTAAGGAATACAAATTCTATGCAGTTGATACGGTTAAAGAAATAGGATGGGGAGATCCTGATCGTTTACCATATTCGTTGCAGATAGTTCTTGAAAACATGTTAAGAAACTATGATAACAAAACGATTAAAGAAGAAAACATCAAGGAGCTACTAAACTGGAATAGCAAAAACCCGGCAGAGACGGAAATTCCTTTTAAGGTTTCAAGAATACTAATGCAGGACTTCACGGGCGTTCCGGCTATAGTTGATTTAGCTTCTATGAGAGATTATGCAAAAGAAAACGGAAAAAATCCAGACCTGATTCAACCTGGTGTACCAATTGACCTTGTAATTGATCATTCTGTTCAGGTTGATGAGTATAACAGCCCGAAGGCTTTTGAAATAAACCTAGCAAAGGAAATAGAAAGAAATGAAGAAAGATACAAATTCCTTAAATGGGCAGGTCAAGCTTTTAACGCATTAAGAATCTTTCCGCCTTCCGCAGGAATATGTCATCAAATAAACCTCGAATACCTAGCTAAGGTAGTAATGAACACCAACGAAGTTGCTTATTTTGACAGCCTAGTAGGAACTGATTCACATACAACTATGATAAATGGAATAGGGGTGTTTGGTTTTGGCGTTGGAGGTATAGAAGCCGAAGCGGCAATGCTAGGCGAGCCGATATACTTTTTAACTCCAAAAGTAGTAGGCGTTAAGCTTAGCGGTAAGCTTCAGGATGGTGTTACGGCCACAGATCTAGCTTTAACCTTGGCTAAGGTGTTCAGAGAACATAACGTTGTAAACAAGTTTGTAGAATTTTTTGGGGATGGAGTAAAGAACCTTTCTGTTCCTGATAGAGCTACTGTATCAAACATGAGTCCAGAGTATGGATCAACTGTTTCCCTATTTCCAGTAGATGAACAAACGCTCGAATATCTTCGTTTGACAGGTAGGCCCGATTGGCTTGTCAAATTAGTTGAAGCATATTACAAGGCACAGGGCTTATTCGGTGCAAGAGAAAGAGAATATTCAGAGATAATTGAGATTAGTTTGGACGATATAAAACCGAGCGTTTCTGGTCCTTCACTTCCGCATCAGAGGCTGGATTTAGAAAAGGTTCCCGAAAGTTTCAGGCAAGCATTTTTGAAGGATCAACCAAAAGTCTCAGGCGAGCTCAAAGAAGGCGATATTATAATAGCGGCTATAACAAGCTGTACAAATACAAGCAACCCAAACGTGCTTATTATGGCAGGTCTTGTGGCAAAAAAAGCATATGAGCTAGGTTTAAAGGTGAACACAAACAAAGTAAAGACAAGTCTAGCTCCAGGATCAAGAGTTGTGACAGAATATCTAAAGAGGTCAGGGCTTTTAAATTATCTTGAAAGGCTAGGCTTCTACGTAGTAGCGTATGGATGCACTACATGCATAGGTAACAGCGGTCCTCTTCCAGATGACTTGAGCAAGCTAATCAACGAAGGAAACCTTGCTACGGTTAGTGTGCTTTCAGGAAACAGAAATTATGAGGGAAGAGTGCATAACGATATAAAGGCAAACTACCTTATGTCCCCTCCGCTAGTAGTTGCTTACGCTATAGCTGGGAACATAAATAAGGATCTTAGCAAGGAACCTTTGGGTTATTCAGATGGTAAACCTATATATCTCAAAGATATATGGCCTAGCAATTTAGAGGTTCAAGAAGTTATAAAGAAATCAATAAGTAAAGACCTTTATGAGGCTGTTTATAATGATAGTATATTTAATATTAATCCATACTGGAACTCATTGAAGTCCCCCTCAGGTAAATATTTTGAGTGGGATGAAAAAAGCACCTACATAAAGAGAGCACCATATTTTGATGGATGGAAAGCTGGAGAAACAAAGGACATCGAAGACTTAGTAAATGCAAGAATATTGCTTGTTCTTGGGGATTCGGTGTCAACAGATCACATATCTCCTGCAGGAGCAATAATGCCGGACAGCCCAGCTGGTAAATATCTTATTTCGCGAGGTGTTTCTATCACAGAGTTCAACACCTATGGCTCCAGAAGGGGAAATCATGAAGTTATGATAAGGGGTACGTTTGCAAACAGGCGGCTTAAGAACCTTATGGTAAATGTTGAAGGAGGATACACTATACACTATCCTGATGGACAGGTAATGACAGTTTATGACGCTGCCATGAAGTACAAAGAAGAAGGCGTTCCGCTTGTCGTTATTGCAGGGAAGGAATACGGTTCCGGTAGTTCAAGGGATTGGGCGGCAAAGGGGCCAGCACTTCTTGGAGTTAAAGCAGTTATAGCAGAAAGCTTTGAAAGGATACACAGATCCAATCTTATAGGAATGGGCATAATACCGCTACAGTTTAAAGAAGGAGAGAACTATAAATCCTTAGGAATAGATTATTCTAAACCTATTTCGATTATATTTAAAGAGAAAAAACCGCGCGGTACAGCGTACCTTATATTTTATAATAAGTTCGGAGAACAGAAATCTGCAGAACTGACTATAAGGATAGACAGCGAGTTAGAGATGGAATACATAAAGTACGGAGGAATACTTAAATATGTACTTTCAAAAATGCTCGCAAGAGCATGAAAAATTACAAAATTTCAATAATCAAAGGAGACGGAATAGGCCCAGAAGTAATAAGTGCTACAGAAAGAATAATTGAAGCGGTAGAAGAAAAATTTTCTTTAAATTTCGAAAAAATTTTTGTAGAAGCTGGTCTTGAAGCATATAAGAAATATGGCACAAATTTACCTGATTTTTCTCTTGAAAAAATAAAGCAGAGCGACTGCTTGCTCAAAGGCCCCACGACTTCTTTAGAGGGCGAAGGTACCGAACTTGGAGTTCCTGTAAAAATAAGAAAATATTTTGATCTCTATGCTAACCTCAGGCCTTTAAAAAACTTTCCTCATATCAAATCTATTTTTAACGGGGTTGATATCCTGATTGTTAGAGAAAATACAGAAGGTATGTATTCAGGGCTTGAATATAAACTCAGCGAAGAGGTAAATGTAGGATTAAGGGTTGCTACAAAAACGGGCGCTCAAAGAATTATGAAAGTAGCTTTCGAAAATGCGCGCGAAAGAAAAAAGAAAATTACGTTAGGCCATAAATCAAACGTCTTAAAGATGACTGACGGTTTGTATAAAGATGTTTTTGAAAGTGTTTCAAAAAGCTTTCCTGATGTTGAAGCAAGAGAAGAACACATCGATGCCTTAGCTATGAAACTTGTAATGGAACCGCAGAATTATGATGTTATCGTTTTAGAAAACCTTTATGGCGACATTATATCTGACCTTGTGGCAGGTTTAGTTGGTGGGCTTGGCATAGCGCCCTCTGCTAACATAGGAGAAAACTTTGCAATGTTTGAACCTATACACGGTTCTGCGCCAGACATTGCAGGGAAAAACATAGCAAATCCAATAGCATCTATATTATCTTTTTCAATGTGTCTTAATTGGATCGGAGAAAAGGATGCTTCGCGTACAGTTGAAAACGCTGTTATTAATCTGCTGAAAAAGGGTGAAAAGCTAACAGTGGATCTAGGCGGAAACTCTTCTACACAAGAAGTTTCAGAAAGTATAGCTAAAGAAATCGCTTCGATAAGCGTTTAAACCGAAGAAAACGTAAATATAAAAAAGAAATATTTATTAAACATGACTTAATAATTAAATTACATGCCAATAGCTTTTGTATTATTAACGGTAGAACCAGGAAAGGAAGAAGAAGTTTTGGCAAAACTTAAAGAGATGCCTGAAGTAGAAGAAGCACATAGAGTTTATGGAGTATACGATACGATTGTAAAAGTAAACGCTCCTTCTCCAGAAAAGCTGAGGGATACAATAACTTGGAAAATCAGAAAAATTGAAAATGTTAAATCAACACTTACAATGCTTGTTGTAGAACAATAATCAAGCTAGATACTGTTGTGGCACTTGTTTTAAGTTTTCCTTTATTGCGTTTATACTTCTCATGAAAAGTTCTTTTTGTTGAGCTGAAAGGGGCACTTCTATTATTTTTTCTGCGCCATTTTTTCCAAGTACAACTGGTACTTCTGCGAATACGTCTTTTACGCCATATTCACCATCTAGCAAAACGCTGGCTTCAACTACAAGCTTTCTATCTTTCTTTATCGCATCAACCATTAAGAGAAGTCCTGCCGCTGGACCCCAGTTGCTGCTGAACTTTCTAAGGTTTGTTATCTGAGCTCCCGCTTCAATAGTATCCTTTACAACTTTGTTGTACTGCTCTTCTGTAAGTAAATCCTTTAAGCTTTTTCCATATACGCTTGAAAGCTCAGGAACTGGATACATGTTTTCTCCATGTTGTCCAAGTACAAGCGGTACTATCGATGCTGGCGAAACGCCTATGTATTGAGAAGCATAGTAGGCCATCCTTCTTGAATCAAGAACACCGCTAAAACCTATTACCCTGTTTCTCGGGAATCCTAGCTTCTTGTATAAAACAGTAACCATTGCATCAAGTGGATTTGTTGTTATTATGACTATCGAATTTGGAGCATATTTCTTTACCTGTTCAGCTACCCCAGCAACTATTTCAGCGTTCTTTCCTGCTAGCTCCTCTCTAGTCATTCCAGGTTTTCTTGCAAGGCCCGCTGTAATAATTACAATATCGCTACCTTTTATATCTTCGTAATTATTCGTTCCAACTACTTCTACAGATTTCCCAAGTATAGCCGCAGCATGGTTCATGTCTAGCGCTTCTCCTTGAGGAACTCCTTGCACAATGTCCAAAAGAACCAGCTTTTGATCGGCTTCTCCCAACATCAAAAATGCAGCCGTCGTTGCACCTACTTTCCCTGAACCAATAATCGATATCATCAACTAAGGTTTAGTTAAAGGTAAATATAACGTTTTACTAAAAAACATTAATAAGAAATAAAATAATTTATAAGAACATTTTTCAAAATTAATATTTAATAACAATTTTTTGAAAAAGAGGTTCTGGGCGGCCTATTTTAGTTCCGCTTGGGATAACTTCCCATTTTTCCAGTTTAACAATTTTAGCAAGTTTTATTGTTTCAGCTAATTTAGTGGCTTTTTTGGGCATTACAGGATACATCATAAAGTTGATATGAGCTATTGATTGTACTGCATTAAAAATTATTGAAGATGCTCTAGGCTTATTGGTCTTTATCTTATTCCAAGGTTCTTGGGAACTTAAATACTGATTTCCAAGCTCAGCGGCTTCTACAAATTTTTTAACCGCATCTTTAATTCGTAAATCACGATTTAATCTTATAAAATCTTCCTGTATACCCATAATAGATTTAGAAAATTCTTCGTCTTCCTTTGATTTGCTCTCATCTGCTGGTACTATACCTCCAAATCTTTCGTTTAAAAATACTAACACTCTATGAACATAATTTCCAACTTTATCGTTTAAATCACTGTTTACCATTTTATCAAAATCTTGCCAATTAAAACTCGAATCGCCTCTTTCTGGCCTGAGCGCCAGTATGACATATCTCCAGTATTCCCCATCAGCCACATTCAAAGCATCAGAAGCCCATACCCCTATATGCTGGCTTTTGCTAAATTTAGCTTGACCAAACAGTATGAACTCTGTAGAGGCTATCTTTTTTGGCAAATTGTAACCCCTTTTTGAAGCCATTAAAAGAGCAGGCAATATTACAGCATGAAACGGTATGTTATCCTTACCTATAAAGTATATAGACGTGGTTTCTGGGTTTAACCAAAAGTGCTCAAACAAATTTTTGTTTGTTTTTTGTTCTAATTCAATTACTCCTGAAAGATAACCTAAAACAGCCTCCATCCATACATAAATGGTTTTATTTTCAGCGCCTTTAAAGGGCGCCGGGATTCCCCACTTATTATCTCTCGTTATAGATCTTGGTTTTAAACCTTCGTTTAGCATGCTCTTTAAATAACTCTGTACATTTTCATCTAACGTTTTGACATATTCTGATATTTCTTTGCTTAACTTGGGTAAATCAAAGAACCAGTGGTAAGTTTCTTTTTTTACAGGCCTCTCACCGCAGATAGCGCATTTAGGTTCTATAAGAAGAGTAGGTTCTAAAAGTCTTCCACAGTTGTCACATTGATCTCCATTAGCTTTTTCGTAACCGCAATAGGGGCATTTTCCAACAACAAGCCTGTCTGGAAGAAAGATCTTATCTTTTTCACAGTAGAGCTGAACTGTGGTTTGCTTGAAGACATATCCATTCTTTTCTAATTGGAGGTAAAAGTTCTTAACAAACTCTTTATGAACCGCGTTTTCTGTTCTTGTATAGTTATCTAGCTCTACCGAAAATGCGCTTAGTATTTCAAGAATTCTCTCGTGCATTTTATCTGTAAGATCTTTAGGATTTTTGTTTTGTTTTATAGCTTCCACTTCTATTGGCGTTCCATGTTCATCAGATCCAGAGACAGAAATAACTTCCTCTCCTATGCTTTTTAGAAACCTTGCATAATAGTCAGCAGATATAAGGTGTAGCAGTGTACCTAAGTGAGGCTCACTGTTTATGTACGGCCAAGCTGAAAAAACCAAGTATTTGCTCAACTTTAATCTTTCGAAGCTTAATTAGTATATTAACTTTTATTTAAATTATAATTATATTATACAGCGATTGGTGCCGTTAACTTTAGACTAATG
>DAXX01000029.1:383-7608 GCA_002506605.1 Thaumarchaeota archaeon UBA160 | reverse complement strand
TTTAACAGAACACATTTATATGGTTATAAAAGAGGTTTATACAACCACAGTAAAGGTTTATGACACAGATTTTCAAGGTATTTCCCATTATGCTTCTTACTACAGATTTTATACTGATGCAATAACTTATTTTTCAGAAAAAGTTTTTGGTGATTCTTTGGAAAGCCTCGCATATAAAGGAATATGGTTTGTCGTTGTAGAATCGTTTTCCAAATATCATAAACCTGCGAAAATAGGAGATAAATTATCTGTCGAAGTAACTGCTGAACTTATAAATTCCAAAAGCAATAAAATACAGTTTCAAGATATTCAGGGAAAGAGATTTTCTTACTGAAGGATATCTTATAATGATATGCGTCGATCCAAAAGTTTGGAAATCTACAGAAATTCCAAAAGATCTCGTTGAAAAGCTTAAAAGATTTGAAACAAAGCAAAACTCGTGATGCTTTGCTGTCTAGTTAATAACAATCTAATGTATAAAACTCTTTAGCGTTTTCTTTTTAATCACAAGAATATTATTTTAAAATAGGGAGCTCTTTAACCTATGAAAAGCCTAGCGTGTTTGTTCATTAAAATATGGAATAATCTTCGAAGCGATAGTTTTAATCGCGCTCACCCTCATTTTATGGTCTATCCCGGGAAAGCTTAGTTTTATCATCAGCTCAGTAGCGCCAAGCTCTTTTTTGTATTTTTCGATTTCTTGTATTGCATAATCAGGCTTTCCAATTATCATTCTACTGAGAACCTGATCTTTTATTTCTTCATAAGAAACCTTTTTCGGATCTATTTCTCTACCCTCTGAATCCTGAAGGTGGCCCCATGCATAATAGTCTTCTTTATATGATTCAAGCATGAGCTCTTTTGCTTTTTCAATTTCTTCTTCATTTTCTGAAATGAAAACCTCTCTCCTAAGCGGAAAATCTTTTATCGATTTACCGATTTTCAAAAGTTCTTCTTTATAGACTTTCATCCTTTTTTTAAGGACTTCTATGTCTGTTACTGGATCCATAATCCAAGCTTCGCCTCTGTGAGCAGCTTTTCTTACTGCTTCTTCGCTTTTTGCGGCTATCCATATAGGAGGTCTTGGTTTCTGAATTGGTCTAGGATACACCTTAAGGTTGAAGCTACCAGCTTTAACAGCCTGTCCTTCAAGTAAAGATTTTACCTTTTGAAGCTTTTCATCATAAATTTTCGCCTTTTTATTTATATCAATTTCAAATGCTGCAAATTCTTCAGGTCTATAACCCAACCCGACACCTAGAATAGCCCTACCAGAACTTAAGATATCAAGTACCGCTGTCTGCTCAGCTATTTCAAAGGGGTTATGAAGCGCTAAGACGATTATATCAGTGCCAAGTTTTACGCTGCGCGTTACAGATGCAGCTGCCGAAAGGGCAAGAAATGGCGCTGGGCTCCAACCATCTTCTGAAAAGTGATGCTCTCCAACATAAACGGCTGAAAAGCCGAGCTTTTCTGCAATTTTTACTTCCTTTAAATAGTTGCGGTATTCACTCTGCCAAGAACCCTTTGATTGAAGGGTATAATGTAGGGAAAATTTCATTTCAACTGCACGCCTTTTGTTTCTGGTATAGTAAGGATAGATATGGCGGCTATTATGAACAGTATCGAAAAGAAACCTATGACGCCTGATATTTTAAACAGAGGTGCTAATACTCCAATTATAAGCGGCGCTATGCCGCCAAAGCCTCTGCCTGTGTTAAATATGAAGTTCACCGCAGTAGCCCTAGCATGAGTCGGATAAGGTTCTGAGAACAAAGCTCCGAAGGTCGTGAAGTATGAATTTATGAAAAATCCCATTAGATAGGATGCTATCATTACTTGAACAACTGTTCTTGACAAAGCAAAATATATTACAGCTAAAGTTATACCGATAAATCCAAAAAATATCGCAACTTTCCTTCCTACAACATCAGCTATGTATCCGAAAATTATCATCCCTAAAATTGTCATCACATCTGTGGCTAAAAGAATGTAGATTGTTCTTACAAAATGAATGTGGTATTCAGTAAGGAGTGCAGATGGTAACCATATCATTACTCCCCAGTATCCAAGTTCTGCAACGATAGCAACTATGAGAAAAACTATTGTATATTTTATATAATCTTTTTTAAAGAGCTCGCCTATTTGAAACTTTTTCCTTTCACTCTCAGTGGTCTTAGCCTTCCACATAGGAGATTCTGGAAGCCTGAACCTATAGTAAGCCGCTACAAGAGCTGGGAATATTCCTATAAGGTACATACTTCTCCAACCAAATGCTGGCATTAAAACAAGGCTTAGAGAAGTCGCAATCATAACTCCAATTGTCCAGCCAAGAGAAACTATCGTGGAACCCATCCCTCTCCATTTTGCTCTAAAAGCTTCTGACATTAAGGTCATCCCTATGCCATATTCTGCGCCAGTTCCCACACCGCTTAGGAATCTGAAAAGCGCTATGAAGGCATAATTAGGAGCTACTGCGGTAAGTGCAGTAAAGATTGAATAAATCAATATAGAATATGTAAATGTCCTTACCCTTCCAAACCTATCTGCAAGTATACCAAATATATAGCCTCCTGTTACCATGCCAGCAGCCTGTATGAAACCTAAAAGCCCCTCTTCAGCTGAAGTTAATGCAAATGTTACTGCTATGGCGGTTAAAGTAAGAGAAAGTATATACGTGTCCAAACCATCAAGCATATAACCTAAAAACGAAGCTACTGTAGCTCTTGCTTCATAGTTTTTTGAAATTTCTAGCTCTTTCATTTTAAAATAGTTTAGAAGTAGCATATATAAGCTTTTCTTACAAGAATTATATTTTTTGTATGTTTTTGTTACTAAAAGCGTAAAATATTAACTTTAAGCAAATTTGCGTTAACATATTGGATTTTAGTCAAAGCGTATTCAAGACGTAAAGCAAATTGATTTTGATCTAAAAAATTTCTTTAAAAGCTAATTATAAAAAGCATTATCATGTATAACCCAATGCAAATAAGAACTAATGCAGATATCATTTTGATCAATTT
The DNA here is from genome assembly GCA_002506605.1 of Thaumarchaeota archaeon UBA160. Classification (GTDB taxonomy): domain Archaea; phylum Thermoproteota; class Nitrososphaeria; order Conexivisphaerales; family UBA164; genus CAYFFZ01. Next base: position 4,585 of record DAXX01000029.1, on the reverse strand, counting down.
TTCTACTTTCATTGATATTTTTCCCGCTTTTTTTATAGAATAAGGATATGTAAATATCCATAGCGCAATACCAGAGAAGAATCCTATTCCTGACAGAATTCCAAACCTATCTAACATCACTATGCCAAATGAAATCCACCATGCTATCTGGTAAGGATTTGTTATACCCATTATTAAACCCATCAGATAGCTTCCTCCAGTTTTAATCTTAAAGATCATCTTAGACTTTATGGCGAGCAGTCCTAGAAAAGCTGTATAAAGTCCTCCGATACCATATAAAAATTTAATCAGCTCGCTTGGAATTAATCCCTTTATCAAAAATATTATAAAGTAGAATATGAGGTCAGCCGTCATTGCCCCAGCACCTATAGCTGTTCCCTTCAGATTTGATTGTAGCGATGCCAGCGTAATCATTGCGTTTATAGGCCCCGGAGGAGCAGCCATACTAAGACCTAACATCATCATGGTAAAGTAGAACCAAACAAGTTCAAAAACCTCCATGTTTGATTAAAAACAAATGACTTATTTAAATTATATTAAGCAAAAGCACTTTGCAGAAAGGTTCAATAATTCATTTAAACAGGGAGTTAAAGCTTAAATTACAAGCGAAAAGCAATAATGTTGATGAGCGACCTTCTCATAAAAGATGGCTATTTAGTGTTTCCCGATTTTACAATAAGAACTAACGTTTATTCTGAAGATGGTGTTATAAAATCAATTGGGTCGTCAGTACCAAGAACAGCTGATGTAGTTATAGACGCGTTTAATAAATACGTCTTACCAGGAGCTATAGATGAGCATGTACATTGCAGGGACCCTGGGATGACTTATAAGGAAGATTTTGAAAGCTGTACAAAAAGCGCAGCTGCAGGTGGAATTACTACAATTTTTGACATGCCAAACACTTTGCCACCAGTTGATGATGCTCATAATCTTAAAGAAAAGGCCAAGATAATAGCTGAAAAAGCTTATGTCGACTTCGCTCTATATGGAGTAATACACGGCTCAAACATAGATAAATTTGAAGAAATGCTTCAAGCTGGAGCTATAGGATTTAAGATTTATTTGGCACATTCAACCGGAAATATAAAACCTCCTGATGATGGCGTTATTGTTGAAGCTCTAAAAAAATCGGTTAAAATGAACGTTATAATAGTGTTTCATGCAGAAAACGACTCGATAATAAATTTTTTTAGCAAAAAACTTAAAGAAAGTGGCAGAAAAGATCCAAAGGCTCACATGGAAGCTAGACCTGCTCTAGCAGAGGAAGACGCTATAAGAAAAGTATCACTTTTTGCCGAAAGAACTGGGGCCGTAATTTTGATAGCACATGTAAGCTCAGCTTTTGGAATATCTGCGTTGAAAGAGGCCAAAGACAGAGGAGCAAAAGTATATGGGGAGACATGTCCGCATTATCTTTTGTTAGATGAATCCGCTTATGATAAATACGGTAATATGATAAAGGTAAATCCTCCAATAAGGTCTGCGGTAGATAAAGAAGCCCTCTGGAAAGGCATAGAAAACGGAACGATAACAAGCATTGGGTCAGATCATGCTCCGCATTTGCTGGAAGAAAAATCTAAAGATGTTTGGGAATCCGCTTCTGGGATCATAGGGGTTCAAACGATTCTGCCTTTAATGCTCAATGAAGCGTTAAAAGGTAAAATATCAATCAACAAAGCTGTCAGCCTTTTAGCTGAAAATCCTGCAAAACTTTTCGGTATTTATGGAAAAAAAGGAACAATTTCTATAAATGCTGATGCGGATTTCGTTTTGTTTGATCCGTCACAAACCTTTAAAATAAACGAAGAACAAATTTTTTCGAAGAGTAAAAATTCACCTTTTATTGGCTGGGAACTCAAAGGAAAAATAATAGGTACTATCTTGAGAGGTAAGAAAATATATGATGGAGAGAAAATAATAGAAAAAACAGGTAAACAGCTAAAAAAATTTTAATTTTTTCAATATGTTTGAAGTTGTAATGTAGATAAAGTTTTACCTACTAATTAAAATGCCATGATCAACGCTTTTTAATGTTATAAATTATTATGTTATAATTAATAATGATTATTAGATTCGAAATAGGAATGTGGATCGAGTCTCACAAAAGCTCCCACGATCTAATGCAGAGCGGGCTCGTAGGCAGGATAGATCTTTCTAAATATTTTAACAGTTGCGGTTTTGAAGAACCTAAAGAACTTAAGAAGCTCATAGCTGAAATAAACGGAACCGATATGGATCTTGTTTCTCTTACACATGGAGCAACAGAAGCTGTTAATATAGTTGCTAAAATTCTTAGGCTTTCAGGCATTAATAATTTTGATTATTTTACTCCAGAATATGAAATGCTTTACAAGGTTCCTAAAATCGAAAAAATGAAAAAAGGAAATGGAGTACTTTTTTTGAGCGATCCTAACAATCCGACAAGCTTGATGACAGAAATTCCTGACGGCTACAGCTATTATGTTATAGACGAAACTTTTTTACAATTTATAACAGATCTTGATAGGGTCAAAAGACCCAAAAAATCTTTCAGAATAAACACATTTACTAAATTCTACGGAGGTGATGAAATAAGAGTGGGATATATCATATCTCCAGATCCTGTTATAAAGGAAAGTATAGATAAGCTTCAAGGAATAACGTACGAACCGGTTTCACGACATAACATATGCGTAGCTAAGAAGATTCTTGAGGAAAATGAAAAGTTAAAAGAAGAAGCCCGAAGAATTTCGGTAGAAGGCTTTGAAATCTTAGAAAAGTACATGGGGCACCTAAAATTTTATATGAACAAGAAACCGCATCCTTCAACGATAGCGTTTCTAGATTATTCTGAATATTCTAAAATTCAAAGCGTTAAAATTTCAGAAATGCTTTACAAAAGAGGGGTTTCAGTCGTGCCTGCAAAGATGTTTGGGGTAGAGAGCTCCCATTTTAGAGTAGCTTATACTAGGAAAAATGTTAAAGAATCAATAAAAGCTTTGGTTGCTGCTCTTGAAGCCATTAATTAAATCTTAAATTTATTAAGATCGCAAAAATATGCTCCACTAAATATGCCAATTGTTTGCCAAAAATCTATAAATTAATGTACGATAAGATATGCTTAATTTCACAATATATTATGAGATTTTTAGTTTATTTTAGAAAAAGAATAATACTCTTCATTAAGTTTTTACTAAAAATAATTTACTTGTATAAACAAAATATTTCTAAGAGGCCTATGTTTTCCCTTATCATGGAAAAGAGTTTTTGCTTCAAATTCCATAAGATTTATTAAAAACTGGACACTATTTTAATTATGAAAATACTTTCATGGAACGTTAACGGGCTAAAAAGCGCTATAAATAAAGGTTTACTTGAGCTGATTAACTCTAAGATGTACGATGTTATTATGCTTCAAGAAGTCAAGACTGACACTATTCCGCTTGGCTTTGATCAATCATATGAAACTTACCTCAATGCATCAAAAAGAAAAGGATACTCCGGTACCTTAACGCTTACCAAAGTTAAAACGCTATCTGTAAGCTACGGTATAGGTGACACTAAGTTTGATTCCGAAGGACGAGTTATAGTAACTGAGTTCAACGAATTCTATGTCATAAATGTTTATTTTCCGAATGCTCAGCATGGTCTAACTAGGTTAGACTATAAGCTTGAGTTTAACACTAAGTTTGAAAATTTTGTCCAAAAATTAAGAGAAACTAAACCAGTAGTAATAGGAGGAGACTTTAACGTAGCCCATGAAGAAATAGACATAGCTAGACCTAAGGATAACATAAACAATGCTGGGTTTACAGAACAAGAAAGAAAATGGATGACTCATTTTTTGAGCCTAGGCTATGTAGATACCTTTAGAATGTTCGTCAAAGAAGGAGGGCATTATAGCTGGTGGTCTTACAGATTTCATGCTAGGGAAAAGAACATTGGATGGAGAATAGATTATATAATAGTATCTGATGAGCTAAAAAGCAGGGTAAAAGAAGCGGGAATACTGGAAAAAATCAAGGGCTCTGATCACGCTCCCGTTTATGTCATCATTGAATGATTACTTAAATTTATCAGGACCGTACTTTATAAGTTTCCCGTGAAAACATTCCACTGTAGACGTTTACAATTATTTCCCTAACGAGAAATATAATAGCCGCATCTAGAGCGTACTCAAGCTTTACCATTTCTTTGGAATAATACATTGTAACAAGAGC
>DAXX01000029.1:0-211 GCA_002506605.1 Thaumarchaeota archaeon UBA160 | reverse complement strand
TTTTTATCTTTTTGTAAAACTGATCATCGATGCTCAAAAATTAGACATTTGACAATCTTGAATCCTGCTCTGTCTAAAAACCTTTTTACATGAGATACCTACTAAAAAAGCAAAGGTGAGCTTTTGAAAGTATGTAAATATTTTAACACGTAATTAAAATATTCAAAAAGACATATATGAACAAAATTGAAATAATTGTAAAGATAGATGC
>DAXX01000003.1:6034-6541 GCA_002506605.1 Thaumarchaeota archaeon UBA160 | reverse complement strand
CATAATCCAATTCATCTTCCATGACTATCCTCTCCGCATCCCTCTTATCAGTTTTTATCTGAGGCTTTCTCTCAGGTGGAGCTTTCATGTGCACATCGTATTTACTGGAGAGAATCATGGACAGAGCTTTACCTGTCGTGCTCGTCTCTATAACAACCGTTGATCGTTCAGGAACCTTTTTCATGAACTCGTTTATACCATCTTTAGTTGTCTCAAATTCAAAGGTTTCAGGCTCTTCACTTCCGTTGAACATTGCTACAACGCACTTGTTCTTGTGGACATCAATCCCTACCTTCGTATTTCGTTCACCTCCTGCTCACAAATCTAAGTAACGACATACTCCTAGCAGCGCGTTGCGCGCATTAGGTCTGGTCGTACCAGAGGTTCGCCAAGCTATGACCAGCGCTCGGAGCGCAATTTAATGTTTGGCCGCTTGGATCCATGAGACTAAGGAAAGGAAAAATTGAGCATAAAACAAGTGATAGATGGCATGAGCGGTGGGAAAGA
>DAXX01000003.1:0-5979 GCA_002506605.1 Thaumarchaeota archaeon UBA160 | reverse complement strand
CAAAGATTTTGTTTATAAAACTGTTTATGATTTGCTGACTTTTGATTCGCCGTTAACCTTTTCAAAATTGAAGACTGCGCTTACGCTTTCATTTTCAAATATTTCCCTATCATGAGTTATTATTATTATCTGTCTTATGGCATCGCCCATATTCCTAACTAAATCGACAAAAGCTTTTTTTCTTTCTTCATCTAAATAATTGGTCGGCTCGTCCATTATGATGAAGTCTATCGCACCTGAGCTAACAAGCTTTGCTATGGCGAACCTTATTGCAACAGCAACTGCAACTTTTTCTCCTCCGCTGAGCGTGCTGATATCTTGAAAGCCAGAACTGGTATAACACTCTATGCCGACCTTTGATTCCTCTTCGCTTATTTTGATCTCTGATATTCCTGTCCCGAAAAGCTGTATGTAATCAGTAGCAAAAGCTGAAATACTTCTTACAGCCCATGATCTTAGTCCTTTTGCAAGCTCTCCGTCTCTGTGGAATATTCTTTCTCTGATTCTTTGGAACTTCTCGACATAAACTGCAGCCTTTTTTAATCCTTCAAAAGCAGGCTCCAACTTTTTCAGCGATTCTTCTGCATTCATAGCCATTGTCTCTTTAGAGACAATCTGCTCGCTCATCTTATTAGCCTTGTCACTTAGCTCTTTGACCTTTTTTTCTAAATTAGCATATTTTTCCTCGCTGTATTCGGCTGTTTCTTTTTGTAACAATTCAATTCTTTTATAAAGCATCGCAGCTTCTTGATCTATTTCACTATCTGGACCGGAAAGTTTGTTTGCAATGTTTAAAAGTTCGTTCTGCATCAAAATTATGTCATTTTTGCTTGATATTCCTTTTGACAAAAGCCAAGTCTTTGCTTCTGTAATTTTTTTCCTTAGATCATTTACGTTTTCTTCAGCGGCTTTCTTCTTCTCCTTTAAAGTCTCGCTTAATGCTTGAAGATCCTTAACCTTAGCTGCGATTTCTTTATATTCATTAAGTTCACTCTCCTTTTCTAAAATAAATGTCTCTAGTTTTTTTACATTTTCATTAAGAAGCAAAATCTGGCTCTCATATTTTGAATTTTCGAGTTCTATCTTATGAGCATCCCTTACAGCGTCTAACCTTTTTTTAACGTTAGCTTCCTGTTTTCGGAGCTCTTCTATATTTTCACTTATTTTTCGGAGCTCTTCCTCAACATGGTTTCGTTTGTTATTTGCATCTTCGCCAGAAACAAAAGATCCGCATACAGGACACACACCATCTTTTTCTATAAGTTTATAATTGTCCAGGAGTTCCTCTAATCTGGCTTTTTCTTTTTCACGCTCTTCTATCTGAGCTCTTATCTTTTCAAGCTCATTTTCGACGTCTTTTTCAGAAATCAGTAAAGATTTTTCCAAAGGTTTGATAAGCGTTTTAAGTTGGGTAATTTCTTTTTCGTTTTTTTCTTTTTCTAATTTCATTGAATCTATATCTCTTATAAGTTTCTCAACTTTTTTTGTCGCATCAATTGCTATTTTAAGAGAAGTTAACGTATTTTGTAATTCGCTCTCTAGAGCGTTAAGTTCATTTTCAGCATAACTTAGCTTTTTTTCAGGATCTGCTGAAATAAAATCAAGATAATTTATTGCAAGCGGTATATCCCTTTCTAGATCTTTTCTTTTCTTTTCGAGTTCAGCCCTTTTTTCTGAGACGTGTCTTTTAAATTGCGTCACAACTGCTTTTAATTCATCGGATTTTGCTTTCAAAGCAGACATATGTCTAAGCTCGTCTTCAAGCTTTTCCAATTCTGCCTGGATTGGCTGAAGCTCATCCTTAATCATTTTAGCTTCAGCTTCTGCTTTCTTTTTAATTTCTCTAAAACTCTCTATGTCTTTTTTCAGCTGCTCAATGCTGTCTATACCATAACCGTACTTTTTGGCTACCATACTTCTAAATATATCTATGGCTCTTCCCATTGTTTCTGAAGCTTCTCCAAGCATGTTTATTCCAACTACGCTGTTTATTAGATCTTTGAAATCTTTTGGAGTATAATTAACTATAGAATCTAGCTCTCCCTGTTGTACTATAGCTACTATCTTAATCTTTTCGTAGTCAAGCCCAAGTATTCTTGTCACGGCTTCTTCAACAGATTCTCCGTACTGTTTTCGTTCACCTGCCACTATAAGTCCACTTTCAGCATCTTTGAGAACAGCTCCTTCAAGTCTTCCCTTTTTATCGAATTTCCTTTCAACTACATATTTTCTTCCATTGACAGAAAAAATGACTCTTGAATAGCCACCCGATGTTCCCCGAAAGACTATATTAACGTTGTTTCTGCCTCTTGTGTGCTCTCCATAAAGTGCATAAGTTATAGCATCAACTACGGAAGACTTGCCGGAACCGTTGTTGCCGACAAATATATTTACGCCGTCCTCAAGTATTATGTTAGTGTTTCTGTGTGAAAGAAAGTTAACAAGCTCAACGCTCTCTATCAATCAAGCTCACCATTTTCATAGGCTTCCCATAACTTTTTTGCCATAGCTTCTGGGTCATTTGCTAACGGCAGAAGCTCTTCTATAGCATAAACTCCATCTTTTTCCATTATTTTCTTAGCTTGATTTAAGATCTCCGACTTAAGGTCTGTAGGTCTTTCGCTCAGCAAGACTCTAGCTTCTTCTTCTTCAAATTTTGTTTGCAACATTAAAGAAGCTTCGTTAACAGGTTTTAAAACATAATTAACTACAGCTCTGTTAATGTTTTTTCCTTTTATTATAACAGTAACTACAGGCTTTTTTCTAAGCCCTGAAATTTGTCTCAGAATCTCGCCAACTCCTTTTTCAAGGTCATTGTAGTCAATAACGAACTTGAAACTTTTCCTCGCGCTCTGAAGGGTGACACGTTCAACAGAGGCTTCTTCAATGCTGAGATCCACGATGTTGAACCCTCCTGAAGCGTCAGTCGCTCCAGCATAGCTCACAGTTCCTTTTAATCCCGAAAACCTTTTTATTCCAGGATCATGCAAGTGCCCCATAGCATAATAATCAAACCACACAGGAAGATCAGATGTTGACATTTCTCCCGCATATTCATGAAATTCTATAAGACCTTGATGTAGAGCTAATACATTCTTTCCGGGATTTTGTTTTAGATTTAAGAGTTTATCTCTTAAAAGACCTATCTCGCTTCTTCTATGTTTGTTAAAACCTATGAAAGTCACACCTTCAAGTTCATGGGGTTCGCCATCGCCTATGTATGTAGCAAACCCCATCTCTCCTAGCAAGAGCGGAAAAGGAACATCTTTCATCCTGCTTATGTCGTGCTCGCCGAGCACAAATAGCATCCTAGAGCCTGAGTTATCAAGCCTTTTAAGTTCAGAATAAAGGTTCTTTACTGCAAGCCCAGGAGGCTTAGGAGAATCGAAAATGTCGCCCGAATGGACTACAACCTTTATATGATCTTTTATTATGACATCAATGGCTTCACTGAACACGTCATAAAAGTCCTCTGACCTTTCCCTGAGTCCATATGGCATAGCCCCTAAGTGTGTGTCCGATATATGTGCTATTATCAATGTATGATCATCTCATCTGTCCGCTCATCGGCAACGCCAGATATTTTTTTCTTCATAATCCACTCATTTATAGCATGTATGTCGGAACCAACCAGCTTTTCTTTAACCAAATCTATCATAGCAACAGTAGGAAGCTTGACCCATTGCCCCAAAAGGACAGCTTCTCCGCTGTTAAGGGAAGGAAGGTTGGAAGCTACCTCCTCAGATACTAGCTCAGAAGATTCAACTATATAGTTCTGATCACGGGGTTGCGATATTCTGAAGACAGCTAGAGAACCCATTTGGCTTAAAACGTCTTGGCTGAGCCTGCTCGGTCTTTGTGAAGCTACAATAAGGCCAACGCCAAACTTCCTACCCTCTCTTGCAATTTTTGAAATTATTTCTTGAGCTTCGTTATTTTCTCCTTCAGGGAAGAATGCGTGAGCTTCCTCAACCGCTATTATAACAGGCGTGTCGAAGATTATGCCTTCCCTGTCTCCATGTCTGAAGGCCTTCCTTTGATCTAGGATTTCTCTAGCGTAATAAGCTATTATTAGTCTTGATTGAGATTCTGTTAGCTCTGACATATCCAACACATTTACCGTGTTAGGCTTGATCATGTTAACCGGATCTCCTATTTCTGTATCAAAGATTCTGCTGTTCCTTCTTCTCGCTCTATTCATTAATTCTATAACTCTTACTGCAACATCCGGATAACGTTTTTCATTGCGTAAGTTATTTTCAAGGGATCCCCAGAAATCCGATGATGTTTTAACGTCGTTAGTAAGCGCCCTTGCAAGGACCTCCCTTTGTTTTGATGCGGTTTCCCTTATTTCTAGCAGATCTGCAAGCTCATCGGCATCAAGAACCCGGGGGTTTATCTTTGCCCTTATCAAGACAGAACCTTTTAGAGAAGAATATTCGCCATGATAATCAAAAATAATCATGGTTCCGCCTAAGTTCATTACAGCTTTCGCTATCAAAGCCAGCAAGTTAGATTTCCCGCTCCCAGTAGCTCCAAGTATAGCTAGATGCCTTGAAGCGACAGCATCAAGATCTACGCCCACTCTTACTGAACGCTTTCTGAGCAGAGATCCCACCTCAATTCCATAGCTGAATATTTTCTTAAGAAGGTCTTCAGAAGCTTCCTCAACAGCTGTACCAGGTTCAGCTGGAAGAGAAGGCATTTCAGGCTTACCTTTTTTAAGCGATTCAACAAGCCCAAGTACCCTTACTATAGAAGAATAGCCACGATCCCTAGCATTTCCGGAAGCTACCTTCTCAGCTTCGCTAGCTGTAATATAGTCCCTTGCATTTTCCATAATGGCGCTAGTAATCGTGCTTTCCTCAACCATTCCAAGTATCTCTCCGTCACCTGTCTGAGCCACGACGTATTCCCCTAGCCTTGCAGGCTTTTCTGAAATTATCTTGAATTCATCAACCCGTGATTCGTTCGCCACGATAGCCTTCATTCCCAAATCACTTCCCTATGGCTGGGTTCTATTCCAAGACCCAATAACGCTTCAGCCGTCTTCATATCTTCCTCAGTAACCTTACACCTCTTGTGCGCAAGAAATAGAGGATATGGATAACCGTTTATAGACACAGAGTTGAGCATTTCAGCAACTTTTAAAGCTTCAGATTCATTTAACTGTCCTGGAACTTCAACTTTTATAACGGGAGCCCAGTCTGCAAGTCTCGCATAAAAAACAGAAATCCCGTGCTGATCGTATCTAACTCTCGAAATTCCAGCCCTTGCAGTATACTTTGTATAATAGTAGATATCTCCGACGTTTCCTTGAAGGTCGTTCTTGGTTTCGGAGGTTTTGGCTATAAAAATCACATTTCTTATGCGTATCAGGTCGCTAGCATATTCTATAAAAACCTTTTCTTTTTTATCGTGCCTGTCATATATCAAAGCTAGAGCCGAGTTATCTATGAGTACTGTGTAGCCTTTTTCTGAAGCTTCTACAGCAAGATCATGTTCGAATTCCATGCCTATGCTTTGTAAATACCTCTGAGTGTTATAAGCTACAACGCCATCTTCAAATGTTATAGGAGTATCAATGTCAACAATGTACTTTGGAGAAACCACATTGTTCCCAAAAGAATCGACAGCCACCGCATCAACTATATAAAAGAAAAAGCCATGATGCCTTGTGCTGTTCCAGCTGCTGTCTATGCCCACTAAGTTAGCGCGTGAACTTCCTATCGAGCTCTCGTTCCACATCTCTTTTACTTTTTTTGCAATTTCTTCATCTTCTTTTACTTTTTTTAGCATCATATCTCTATTTTCATTTATAAACATGTAAACTTCAGTTATCACGAATTAACTAAATTCGCCACGGATATTTAAATTAACAGGGATTATAGGGGAGGGGGGACTCATTGCAAGAATTGCAGAAAGTTATTCTTAATGAAATAGAATATAAAGTTGTAAAAGCAACTGATGTTAGCTGAA
>DAXX01000007.1:216-4951 GCA_002506605.1 Thaumarchaeota archaeon UBA160 | reverse complement strand
GGTGATCTTATTTGACCAGCATCCTTTTATAAAGATTTTTACTGTATATGCTGATTTATGTTATTGCTGAAAAATACTATTAACATACTTTAGCTTAGCTTGCTTCTACCATATAAATTCTCTCTGTCTATCATCCTAATTTGAACCAAACTCCGAAACCTCCAGGCGGATAATCCCATGTTATTGCATTTTTTGGGCAAATTAGGCGACACGTTCCACACTCAAGACAACCTTCATAATTAAACCTCAGTTTGCCATGTTCATCTAAGCTGTAGAGCCCTGCAGGACACGCTCTAATACAAGGCATACTACAGTCATTACATTTTTCAAGGTTTACAATAATATGAGGCTTGTCATAGATCTTAAAGCTCGTTAAAGATAACCTTTTTTCAATGCTCAACCTTTTACTCATAAAGACCTGTACGCCTCCCACATATCCTTTAAAAAGCTAAACAGTGAAATCCTTTCTTTTTTTAAAGAGTTTTTGAATGACTCAAATACCCTATTGGCTTCTGCACCTTCATAAAAAATATCGCTTACTGTTGAGCACGCTAAATTTACGTAGCTTTCATAAATCTTTTTATTAGAAAGAAACTCATTTGCTTTTGAGAACTTCTTTAAGTTTTTCATTATGAAGCTATCATCCAACATTTTTTTATAGCAGGATAGTTGCTCTTCAGAATTGCCTCCTTCTTTATGAGCTCTAGCAATAGCTTCGGCAGCAAGCCTTCCAGATTCCACGGCCATATCAACTCCCCTTATCGTAAAGCCTGTATTTAAAAGAAAGCCTGCTGCATCGCCAACAATCAGGAAGCCGTTTCCATAAGGCTTTTTCATAACACCTTCATAACCTGATTCTGTAACAAGGTGAGCTGAATATTCAGCTGGTGTTCCGCCTTCAAGAATTTTGCTAAAATGCGTGCTCAGCCTCAGATCTTCAACAAGATCTTGAGCGTTAAAGTTATTATCTGTAAATTCAGAAAGCCTTACGACAACACCTATAGTAATGTATTCTTTCATCGTATAAAAGAATCCGCCTCCTAATAGACCGTGAAGCGGCTGACCCAAAATAAATTGTGCAACGCCTTCATCATCTTCTAGTGATAATCGGTTGTTTATTGTGCTTTCTCCAAGCTTTATCACCTCTTTTATTCCTAGCGATGTTTTGTTTAAAGTTGGAGTCTTTTTTATTTTATGCTTTTCTAGGAGCAAAGTGTTTCCCCCTTCTGCTATTATAACATAATCAGCATATATCTCATCAGGACCAGCCCTAATGCCTTTAGCAAAAAGGTCATCAAATATAATCGAATCAACTTTGACCCCTGTTGCGACTATGCCTCCTTCGCTTTCAACAAGAGATGCCATCCATCTTAAAAATGGGCTTAAAAAAGCAGTGAAGCTGTCTTGCCTTTTTCCTCTTTCAAATTCAAAATTAACAGATCCATTTTCGCACAACAGGCTCAACTTTTCTTTTTTAATCCACCTTTCAACAGGAGCCTCATTTCTCCAGCCTTGAAAGTTTTTATCAAATACATGAGAATATATCCTGCCTCCGAACACGTTTTTTGATCCTACTTCCATTCCTCTTTCAAGAACCGCAACGCTGAAGCCTTTTTTTGCAAGAAAATATCCGGCACTGAGCCCAGAAGGCCCAGCGCCAATAATTAAAGCATCAAATTTTTCCTGTCCTGTCATTTTTGTTTCATATTTTTAAGTTTCTTTATCATTTCAGGTAAAACTACATAAAGGTCCCCAACGATTCCATAGTCACACTCATCAAATATTGGTGCGTTTCTGTCTTTATTTATGGCAACCACTATCTTAGATGATCTAGCTCCCATCATGTGATGGGGCTGGCCAGATACACCTATGCCTATGTAAAGCTTCGGACTTACCATTAGCCCTGAGATGCCTATCCAGCTTTCAGCCCACCCTTCATCAACTGCAAGAGGCCTAGTAACGCTCCAGGCCCCTTTTAATAATTCTGCAAGCTCCATTATCATCCTGAGATCATTTTTTGTTTTAACCCCTCTACCTGCTACAACCACAACTTCCGCTTTGTCCGGCTCCATTCCTTCGACCTTTTTAGGAGTGAAAATAACTCTGCATGATGCGTTTGGTTTAATTACTTTATTAAATCTCGACTCCACATTTGCTTTAGCTTCAACATATGAGCCGTGTAACAAACATATCGTAGCAGGTATTTTGAGTTCAAGATCCACTTCGGCTTTTCCTCCATAAACAAGCCTTTTTGCGATAAGGTTGTTCTCTTTTGATTGAACGTTATAAACGTCTGTTGCCACAGATTTAGAATTTTTTGCCGAAAAGAGGCCTGCTAAAATTCTTCCTTTTCCTGTGCATGGAAATACAGCGACCTCAGGTGATAATAATTTCGCAACTTCAAAAAAAGCTGAAATGTAAGCTAAAGGATCAAAATTTTCTAAATCAGAGTAATAAATTTCTTCATATAAACCCGAGACCTTTTCTGCTATTTCCTTTTTTGGGAGAAATATAGATGCCTCTGCTTTTATACTATCTGAAAGGCTTTTAATTTGGGCGGCCCATGACCTATCTTCAGAATATGCCAAAAGCTTCGTTCTCAAATCACCCCTTCGCTCTTTAAAAACGTTATAATCTTTTCAACCGATTCTTCTGCACTTTTCTGGTCACTCGCTTCTAGTATTATTCTCTTTCTTTCAATACTGTGTTTCAATACCTTAAGATCTTTAAACTCTTCCACGCTTAAACTCAAAACGCTAGGATCAACCTCTTTGATGGGCATGCTCTTAGATCTGATTATCGCCTTAAGAGTTGGAATCCTAGGCTCATTTGCTTCAGATGTTACAGTTATCACAACAGGAAGGTCAGACTCATAATAATAAGTTCCATCCTCCATCTTACACGTTGCTTTAACCATGTTTTCACTTACTTCAACTTGATCTGCTCCTGCTATGAGTCTGAAATCCAAAAGCGCAGAAATCATTGGACCTATGATGGAAGAATGTGTATCTCCAGCCCCTGCACCTGTGAAAATAACATCATAAGGACCGGTCAATTGTGCAAAGCTTGCTATTGCTTTGGCCACAGCAATCGAGCTAATGTTCCAGGCGTTTTTCATCTTAATCAAGTAGCCTTCATCCGCTCCCATCGCGAGCGCATCTCTTATTCCCTTTATATGAGACTGGCTTTCGCCAACAGTAACAGCAATCACGATAGCCTTATTTGATTCTTTGATCCTCAAAGCTTCTTCAAGAGCACATTTGTCAGCTTCTCCTAAAGTTATTGGACACGTCTCCAACAAAGGAACTCCTTCGCTGTCAAACTTTAGCTGATTAATATCATAGGTTGGTTTTAAAGCCACAAGTATTTTCATCTACAGCACCAAATTTTTTATCCAGTATGACTAACAAATTCTTTCCCTATAATTTCTCTCGCTATTATGTACCTCATTATGTTCTGAGATCCTTCAGCTCCAATAGTGTATGAAAATGTGCCCAACCAGCCCCTGTATACGTTGCTTTCTTTAGTGTATCCATAAGCTCCAAACCACTTTAGCACTTCTTCATATATTTTAGTTGCAGTTTCTGGACCTTTCATTTTTGCTAAGGCAACTGGAACGTCGAGATCCCTTGGCTTAAATTTAGGGGTACTCGTAAGATATGTGTTGTCCATCATCCATGCAGCTTTATAAACAAAGTACTTTGCGGCCTCAAGTTCTGCATACAGCTCTGCAAACTTAAAGTTAACTCCTTGAAAAGAAGATATTGGTTTTCCTTGAAACAGCTTTCTTTCTCTTATCCATTCAGCACCTCTGTCAAGTGCCCACCTTGCACTTCCTATCGTTGCTGCAGCTACAAGAACTCTCGCAATGTTAAAACCTTCCATGACGTAATAGAAGCCATTGTTGACTTCTCCAATTTTGAAGTCATCATCAACTTCAAAATCTTCAATTTTAAAACCTCCAGTGCTTATTCCATGCCTTCCTATCTCATCGTAAATTGTAGGTTTAACTTTCTCGCTCATTTTTCCGTGCCATTTTGGGAGAAGAACAAAATCAGTTATGTTCTTGTGACCCCATTGGGTGTTTTCCGTTTTTGCAACAAGAAAATATCCTCCACCTTCAGGAAGTTCCGATATCTCTCTTACTCCGCTAATATATGTCTTCTCACCATTTATAATCCACTTGCTACCAGATCTCTTAGCTACTGTCTTTATTCCAGCAACGTCTGATCCGCCTTGAGGTTCTGTTGAAGCAATGCCAAAGAACGCATCACCTGAAGCCACCTTAGGAAGAACTTCCTGTTTGGCAGCTTCACTTCCAAAAATTGAAAGAGCTAATGGCCATCCGTTTTGAAGCAAAGTATAAACCGCAACAGCAACAGCTGGATCATGGTACGCTATTTCTTCAACTGCTATAGCAGCCAGAGTCATATTTCCTCCCATTCCCCCATATTTTTCGGGAACAGGAATGGCAAAAAGTCCTTGATCGCCAAGTTTTTTAATTAAATCAAGCGGTATGTGTCCCTTTTCATCTATTTCAACCCATCTTGGCTCTATATACCTTTTACAAAATTCAGCAACGCTTTCTCTAAAACGATTTTCTTCATCAGAAAATTCATAATTCATTCCAAATATTTTTTTATTTTTAAACGTATTTAAATTTAACTAAATCGAATGCTGCGTTGAATAATTCAAAAGCTTGCAATCGAGATAGCTAAAAATAATCAGCACGTTT
>DAXX01000007.1:0-187 GCA_002506605.1 Thaumarchaeota archaeon UBA160 | reverse complement strand
TTAATAATTATTCAACACAGCATAGATCGAATAAGGCTTTAAATTAATGTTTATCTTTCGCGCGTCCTAGTCCTATTTCTGAAAATAAATAATATACATATAAACCAAAAAACCCTCACCGTAATTATCTTCTATGCCTTACATCTTTATTTCTCAAGTTTGAGCTGATGCTGGTCAAATAAGATCA
>DAXX01000027.1:481-11798 GCA_002506605.1 Thaumarchaeota archaeon UBA160 | reverse complement strand
TAAAAGGGGCATACGATGCTTTTACGATGTATAGAACTCAGGTTAGTGAAACAAATAATCTTTAATAAATTATTATAAGCTGGCCTTTGCTTGTTTTATTTTTTCCACAAATTTATTTAACAGATTGGGGTTCCGTAAAATTGCCGCCGGATGATAGTTAACTAGCACCTTTGCTCCCATAAATTCATAATCTTTTTCTATAGCAACCTTTATTTTTCTTTCTCCGGTTAAGAATTCGCACGCTGTTGAACCCAAGGCTAGTATGATTTTTGGCTTTAAGATCTGTATTTCTGCTATTAGGAACTCAGAACAAGCTTTAATTTCGGCTTTTTTCGGCTTTCTGTTGTTAGGAGGTCTGTGTTTCACTACGTTAGTTATATAAGTTTCTTCTAAACCAAGAGAACTTAATGTATTCCTTAGCAACCTTCCGGCCCTGCCCACGAAAGGCTTGCCAGTTTTGTCTTCCTCAGCTCCTGGAGCTTCGCCAACTATCATTATTTTAGCATTTTTTTCTCCTTCTCCAAGAACAGCTTGTTTTGCATATTTCCAAAGCTCACATTTTTTGCAGTTTTTAATTTCTTCATTAATATTTTCTAAATTATTATACTTCAATTTCAAGCAGATCCTTAGCTATCGAAGTTTCTTTAAATACTTTAAGAGCTTCAGATTTCAGCTTTGATGTTTGTGTCGAAAGCGCAGGAGGTATGTGTACCAGGAGAAGTCTTTTGACATTTGCATGTACCGCCTCTAACGCAGCTTGTCGTCCTGAGCTATGTCCCACTTTATTTAAATACTCTTCATTCTCTGTCAGACCAGATGCTTCATGTATGAGCAGAGACGCTTTTTTGCACAGCTCAACTATATCCTCAGATGGCGCAGTGTCACCGGTATAGCATAGGGGACCTATTCGATACGCTATATCTGTTATAGTGTGTCTGCCCTTTCCAGTAATCACCTCAAAGTTGTCTACATTTACCTTTTCTCCAGGCTCAATTTCCTGGTATTCTATGTCAAACCTCATAAAAGTTTTTGGAGTGTTAGCATATTTTATAAAAGACTCAAAAGATTCTCTGACACCTTTAGGCCCTATTATTGTCACTGGCTCAACTCTGGCTAGATATGACATTCCCCATAAGAAAGCACCGATTTCAAAAATATGGTCTCCGTGAAGGTGAGTTATTAAAAAATAGTTTATCTTAAGCGGGTTTCCACCGTAGCGCAAGAAATTTCTGTATGATCCTGGACCTGCATCAAGAATAATGTTTGAGTTTATCAAATAAGATGAGCAGGCTCGGTTAGCGCTCTCGGCAGAACCTCCGCTTCCTAAAACAACAACTTTCATCATAAACTGGTAAAATGGCGGCAAAATTAAAGCTTATCATTAAAAAGTTTAGAAGCTTAGAACAAAATAGATTTTTTGTTTTGTCTTTTTTGATATAGATTAATAAATTTTATGTAACTAAAAACATCTGAAACTCAAGTTACTGCAAATAAGGGTTACACTATTTAAAATAAAGAAAAAATGATAAAATCAAACATGAGCGATTTTCAAAGAAATTGGGAGAACAAAAAAGATGAAGGATTAGGGGAAAAAATTAAAACGGCTGTTAAACCGGATGAGCCGCTTAAAAGGAAGCTTGAACAAGCTATAAGGCTCCTTCAGGTACAAATAGCAAAGCTGGATGGCACGGCTGCAAAACTCAAAGAAAAGGATCAAAAGTACTTTGAGAAGGTTGTCACATACCTGCAGAAGCATGATAACGAAAGGGCTAACATATATGCCACTGAGCTTGCCGAAATAAGGAAAATGTACAAGATGCTCACTCAAGCTAGGCTTGCACTAGAACAGATTTCGACAAGACTATCCACCGCAACGGAGCTAGGGGATGTCGTTGCGGTTTTAGACCCGGCTATGAAAGTTCTTACTAGCGTAAGAAAAGGAGTGAGCGGCGTCATGCCTGCTGCTGAAGATGAGTTAGGGGAAATTTCAACACTGTTAAACAACATTATGGTAGATGCGGGACAAATTTACAGCTCTGGAATAAACTTTGAACCTAACAACGATGAAGCTGAAAGCATACTATCACAGGCATCAGCAGTTGCAGAAGCTAGGATGAAACAAACGCTTCCCGATATAAGCGGGTTAGGACTGGGAACAGAAGGATCTAAGCAGTAAAGTTAAGGCAAAAAGCGTTTATCCAATCTAATTTTTTCTCAAGTATTATTTTGTTTTTAAAATTGCATATTTCGTTTTTTAATTCTTCGATATCTAGGTATACTCTGCAATTTTGCATCTCGTCGGCAAAGGTTTGGACGTTTTCTAAGAATTCTGAGTAGGTTTTTATTTCTATCAAACCTGGATTAACCTTAGGTCCGCCTATCATCAGCAAGTTTTTTAAAAAGTTGGGAGCTGTCAGTGTGAACATATTAGAAACAGTTGTCGGTCCATCTTCCCCAAAAAGATCTTCCATAATCCTCATCATCTTGAGGAGCCTTTCAGAAGCGTTATGAAAATTTAAAAGATGATCATTAACCTTTACTAATGAATAACCAAGGTCTGTTAGAACAAGCTTATCCATAGCAGAATGCATTTTTTCAATTCCCGGCAGATCGCTTTCAGCTATTTGCAATAAATTATTAGCGTTTATTTCGTAATTTTGAAGTTTTGCTGTTTTTGCGGCCGCTAATTTTATTCTATCTTCAAAATACAAGGGAATCTTCTCTGGGGATTCCCTCTCTTTTATGGGTTTAATTTTGACAGTTCTTGGTTCAAGATAGCCTATAACTCCTTTCATCCTTTCTACGTAGCTTTGATTAAGCTGTGTAGGGTCTAGTAAAAAGCAATGATATCCAAGATACTTAACTGCCCTCTTTTTTAGCTCGTTTATCTTGTGAACAGAAAAACAGAAGGCAGCATTTCCAATTATATAGTCAACTTTGACATAAAAAGAAGTAGATAACCAGAAAGTTTTTCCAGCCTGCACGTTAAGCTTGTCTTTGATCTCTTCTATAAAATTTTCAAAAAGAGGCGATTGTGGCATGTTTGTACCCAATTTAGACAAGCCTCTTATATTTTTTTACCAAGCTGTTTATATGTGTTATATATCTAAGATATAATGATAAGATGTCTAAAGAGCTTGAGATAACGAAGCTAAGACAGCAGCTCGAAGCTGCACTCCTGGCGTCTGGAAGGCCTGTATACATCGAAGAGCTAGTTAAAATTTTGAAAGCAAAACCAAAAGATATAAGAAATGAAATTGAGCATCTAAAAAAGATTTATTCTGAAAATTCTGCTTTGGAGCTTGTAGAGTTTGAAGATAGCTATATGCTGAGAATAAAGCCTGATCTCGTAGCAATCGCAAAAAAGTTTTCCGAAAAACCTTTTTTAAGCAAATCTGTGGCTAAAACTCTATCGATTATAGCTTATTATGGACCTTTAAGCATTAAAGAACTTAAAGAAAAAAGGGGAAACGTAGTTTATTCGCACATAAAAATTTTAGAAAAGTTCAGGCTAATAAAAAAACAGGATTTGGGAACTAAAAAGGTATATTCAGTGACTGATGATTTTTTTAAGCTATTTAACGTTCCTCAAAATAAGGAAGAACTTCGTAAAGCTTTGTTCAGAAACCTCCAGCAGCTGGAGGAAAGGCCAAAACTTCCTTAACATTTGCAAGCTCTGTGTCGTCCCTCATGGTTTCGCCATTTATAAGCAAAATAACTTCTGAAGCATTAACGCCAAAAAGCTTCGATAGCTTCTCTTTCAACTCTTTAACGTTTGTGGCTTCTACATCTACATAATCAGCTCCTGCTATCTCTCTGAATTTAGCAAAGATCCTAACTTTCACTTTCAATTTTGGCCGCCTTCTCTAAAATTTCTAAAACCCTTTTATCTATTTCATCTTGCAACGGAGACTGGGACACTTTTAAATACCAATCTTTAACTTCTTCTATTTTAAGCCCTTTCTTTTTTCCCCAAGCTATAAGATTTAAAGCAACCTTTTCTGGATAATCTAGGTTATTCATAGGTTCCATTCTTTCGTTTTTTATATAAGATTTTAGCAACTTTTCATCTAGCATGAACATTTTTATCTAAATTGCTAATAAAAGCATTATGGGCGATTAAAATTTATTTCTTCTGATTTCCAAACCCTTTAAAAAACCGAGCAAGCTTTCCACCCCAGATGTGTGCCCTTTATGTATAATTTTAATAAAATGTTTTTCAGGATCGATGCTTTTGTTCCCTGCTAGTATAAGTTCAGCAAATGACGCTGAAAACTCCCCCCGGGCTGCGCACCTAAGAAATTCGCGGCTTATGGAATTGGTCTTCCCAAGTAGCTTGTTTAAAGCTTCGCTAACTTCTTCAAAATAACTGGTGCCCTTTAACGATGCCATAAGCCCAACTAAAAAATCATCGCCTGAAGGGGTCATGCCTATACCAAAGCCTACCAAGCTTTCTAAAGCTCGTGGATCAAAAACGGCTTCGGGTTTAAATTCCAAAAGCCTTTGACATACTTCTTTTGCTGCAGAAACATAAAGCTCACATGAATAATTTTTCTTAACAAAATAGTTCAATTTACTGTAGAATACTTTATCAACTTTTTTTAAATATATGTCAGCAGTAGAAAAAATTTTTGCCTGAGATAGGTTTATTTGATATTCATTGAGCATAAGTGTGTCCTGATAGTACTCTATGTGATCGTGTTTAAGCTTCTTTAATTCTGGGAAATTTTTGATAACAACTGAAGAGGGCTCAGGATCAACGTTTTCTGATATTAAAAATAAGGCTCCTTCATCTGAAGCGTAATCAATTACATTTTCATTTTCATATACGAGATCAGCCTCTAAACGCCTTAAACATGAAGATTTTATAAAAGCTAAAGGTTCAGCTGTTAATTTTTTGCTCATTCTGTAACTTAAAGTTGTTTTATGACATCAAGCAATGAATTTATCCTTTCTACGTAATCGTAAGAAGACGTTATGTAGCCTCCTACAACAAACACGTTTATGTTAAGTCCCTTGAAAACCTTTATCTTATCTGGGCTTAACCCTCCCGCTACTGAGATTACGCTGTTGAGATTATCAAGCGTCTTAAGCTTTTCAAGCAACCGCTCAGCACCAGTTGATCGTCTTTTCTGAACGTCTATTGGAACATGGAAGGAAAACGCTTTTGCTCCAAGCTTTTGCAGCTCCTGCATCCTTTGTATTGGATCTTGAACGTTTATCAAGTCAATTTCTAACAGAACCCCTTGTTTTTCCGATTCGTCTTTAGCTTCTAGGATCGTTTCGTTTGAGGCGCATCCTAAAACTGTAACTATATCAGCTCCAGCCTCCGCGGCTAACCTAACTTCCAGCCCCCCGACGTCTGCAGATTTCATATCAGCTAAGATCAGGGTTCCTTTAGCACTGTTCTTCAATTCTTTTATTATGTCTGTACCGTATCTTTTAATAAGAGGCGTTCCTGCCTCAACAACGCTCACATTTAGGGTATTAGCGGCCTGAGCTATTTTTACAGCAAGCGTTCTGTCGGAAACGTCGAGAGCAACCTGTAGATGTTTCCCAACTTTTAGCCTTGTAAAAGCTTCTGTTTCCACAATCAGAATGTATTTATCCGCTTTAAAAACGTTGTTAGGCAAAATGCTTCAACAGGTCATGCAAAAAGGGGCTACGATAACAATATATAAATAGGCTTCTCATATAATAATTACAATGAGAAAAAAATTCACTATCGTTCTGAAGAACGAATATCGCGATTCTGTGTTCTTGATGAGAATAAACGACTTAGTAGAAAAAGCTGAGGGCGTTACAAGGGCAGCTGTGATGATGGGAACAGAAGCAAATAAGGATCTAATGAAAGAAGCCGGTTTATACACAGAAGAAGCGAAGGAGGCCGGTCCTAACGACCTTATAATCGTCGTAGAAGCAGAAAATGAAGAACAGGCTAGAAATGCCCTCGATTATGCTAAAAGCCTAGTTTATAAAACTGAGAAAGAAGAAAAGAAAACTGAACAGAACTATCTCAGCATACGCAGCGCTGTTTCCTTCGAACCTGACATAGATCTTGTATTGATTTCTACCCCAGGGGAATATGCGTACAGGGAAGCCATGAGGGCTTTGTTACTGAACAAGCATGTAATGGTATTTAGCAGCAACGTTCCTTTAGAAAAAGAGAAGGCTCTTAAAAACTATGCTAAAAACAAAAACCTGCTTGTTATGGGGCCTGATGCAGGAACCGCGATTATAGGGTCTGTTGGTTTGGGATTTTTCAACGTTGTTAACGAAGGTCCTGTAGGCGTGGTTGGTGCCGCAGGAACTGGCATTCAGGTTGTGACTTCACTTCTGGACTTAGCAGGTTCGGGCATAACGGCGGCCATTGGAACAGGTTCAAATGACGTAAAAGATGCCATAGGAGGTATAACGCTAAAGACGGGCATAAGAATGCTGTCATCCCATCAAAAAACAAAGGTCATAACTGTTATATCTAAGCCTCCATCAGAAAAGATAGTAAATGAAACTGTCGAACTTTTGACAGAGGTCGGGAAGCCAGCAGTCATGAACTTTATAGGTTATAAAGGTAAGGACATAAGCGATTCCCTTAAATTTGCTGATACTTTAGAAGATGCGGCGCGCATTTCATATAGCTTCATTAATAAAAACGATTTTAGACTGCCAGAGTGGACTTCAGAAAAAGAAGTTAATGAGGCAAGAGATAAGCTGGCAAAAAATCAGGTTTACATCAGGGGCTTGTTTTCTGGCGGTACTATATGTTATGAAACGCAGTATCTCATGAGCAAGGAAGGAATTAAAGCGTATTCTAACGCGCCTCTTGATAAAGAATACGAAATAGGAGGTTTTGATGAGTCGAAAAAAGATACCGTTTTGGACATGGGCGCAGAGGAGTTTGTGAGAGGAGTCCCACATCCTATGATAGATTTCAGGTTTAGAAAAGAAAGGCTTTTAAAAGAAGTAAAAGACAATGAAGTAGCTGTGATACTTTTTGACATAGTTTTGGGTTATGGGGCAAATATGAATCCAGCTGCAGAAATGATAGAGGCGATAAAAAAAGCGAGATCTGTTAACAAAAGGGTATCATTTGTAGCATCTGTTATAGGCACAGAAAAGGATCCTCAGGGTTTAAACTCTCAGGTAGAAGAGTTAAAAAAAGAGGGCGTCTTAGTTTATCCATCGAGCACAAGGGCTACTCAAGTTGCTCTGAAAATAGCTAAGAGGTGACAGGCATGAGCTACATTTTCAATAAAAAAATAAAGGTACTGAACGTGGGTTTGGACAGCTTTTATCAGGACCTCATCAAAGAAGGGGCTGAGGCCTTAAAGGTTGACTGGAAACCCCCCGGAGGAGGCGTTCCAAGGTTGTTGAAGGTTCTTGAAGCTCTGGAAACAGAAGAAACTGAAGAAGCAAACAGGAAAGCTGTTGAAGCTTTCACATCGGCCGACCCTGTACTCGTCGACATCAAGCTTGCAAAGGAAGTGATTCCTGAAATTGACAACAAGAAATTTGGTCATGCAGGGCCTCCGATTTCTTGGGATCGGATGTCAGGACCGCTGAAAGGCGCTGTTATAGGAGCAGCAATATATGAAGGACTAGCAAAGGATGAAAAAGAGGTTGAAAAGTTAGTATCTTCTGGTGAATTGAATTTCGTTCCAAACCATGACGTTTCAGCTGTTGGGCCTATGGCAGGCGTCATATCTCCGAATATGCCAGTTTTTGTAGTTAAGAACGCGGCAGGAAATAACGTAGCGTACACTAATTTTAATGAAGGCGTTGGAAAGGTTTTAAGATATGGAGCCTATTCAAAGGAAGTCATAGATAGACTGAACTGGATGAGGGACTCTCTTTTTCCTATACTCAAAGAAGCCCTTAAAGCTCATGGCCCTCTGCCTTTAAGGCCTATAATGTCTCAGGCGCTTCAGATGGGTGACGAGCTTCATACTAGAAACAACGCAAGCACGCTTCTCTTTCTTGGAGAATTGGGTCCCTACATGCAGGTTAATGGGTTCAGTAAAAGCGAAGTTTCTAAAAGCTACGGCTTTATAGCAAAGAATCAGCTCTTCTTTTTAAACCTAGCAATGGCGGCCGGAAAAGTTATGATGGATGCGGCATCAAACATCAAAAACAGCACACTCGTTACAGTTATGTCAAGGAACGGTACAGATTTTGGGATAAAGGTCTCTGGATTAGGTAAAGAATGGTTCACAGGCCCTGCGCCTGTGCCTAAGACGCTCTTTTTCCCAGGCTTTAAAGAAGGTGACGCCAACCCTGATATAGGAGACAGCGCAATAATGGAAACCAATGGTTTCGGAGCGTTTGCTTCAGCGGCTTCTCCGGCTGTAGCTCAAGTTACTGGAGCTTCCGTAAGCGAGGCCCTAAGGATAACAAGATTAATGTACGAAATAACTATGATTAAGGACAAAAGTTTTCCAATTCCGTACATGAACTTTGAAGGGGTGCCGAGAGGTATAGATCTGCGCCTTGTGCTTGATACCAACATAGCTCCTTACATAAATACAGGAGTAGCTCACAGAGAAGCTGGAATGGGAACCGTTGGGTTCGGAATAGCTCAGGCTCCCATAATCTGTTTCACAAAGGCGATCGAGAGGTATGGAACTTTAATTGGAGCGTTATAAAATGTCAATTCTTGTTAGGACTGACTTAAAGATGAGCAGGGGTAAGATGGTAGCTCAAGGCGCACATGCGGCTGTAGGTGCCGCTCTTATCTGCAAAGATCAAAAGCCTGATATTTTTAATTCCTGGTACGCGCAGGGCGCAGCTAAGATAGCGCTTAAAGTTAATTCAGAAACTGAGATGATAGAACTCGTAAAGAAAGCAGATTCTTTAGGGCTTATAACTTATATAGTGGAAGATATGGGATTGACAGAAGTCCCTCCTGGAACGAAGACTGCTGCTGCAATAGGCCCAGGACCAGAAAGTAAGATCGATCAGGTAACAGGAAAGCTTAAGTTGCTATGATACCTGGAGTAACAGCAAATGCAATAAACCAAACGAGAATAAACGGAAAAATAAAGGTCTATCCAGAAGATTTTGTTGTTGCAGAGGTTTTAAAAAAGGGCCTTTCCTTTAAAGATGGAAAGCACCTTTTAGCAATAGCTGAAAAGAAAGGCGTAGAGCATGCAGTAGTTAGCAAAATCTTAGGGCAAGCCGCAAACTACCTCGGTATAAAAGATAAAAATGCTCTGGCATACTTCTTTATTTCTTTTAAAAGGATTAAAGTTAACATAAAAAGCGTGCCTGGGTTAAAAATAAGGGTTGTTGGAAAAACGAAAAACATTTTAACAAGAAGACACCTGCTTGGAAACGCATTCAGGATTAGGATAAGGGATTGTGATTGTAAAGAAGATGCTTTCTTAAGTTGGAAAAAAATACTTGAAAATTGGGAAGCGCCCAACTTCTATGGCATGCAAAGGTTTGAAAAGAACAACTACCTTATTGGAGAAGCTATTGTTAAAAGGGATTTTAAAAAAGCAGACGAGCTTGTACAGAAAGACGGATATAACGGAATAAAAGGAGTCCCCCTGTGGCTGAGAAGGTTTTATGTTCAGTCCTATCAATCATACCTTTTCAACAAGGAGGTCTCTAAGGTGCTTAATGGCGAAGTAAAAGGCGAGCCTACTAAAATAAAATTTGAAGAGGACTTCTTTAAAGGTACTGTAGAGATTGCATACCTTCCCGGATACGGATTTAGGGATAAAGGCGATGTTTATTCTAAAGCTTTGATAGAGGTTGCAAAAGAAGAAGGTATAAAATTTAGGCAGTTTTATGTAGATGAATTACGGGAAACAAGTCAAGAAGGGGGTATCAGGCCTGCAAAAATAATCGCTTACAAGACAAACTATCAAATATACAATGATGCAAAAGAGGCAGTGGTAAATTTTGTCCTTTATAAGGGATCCTATGCCACTGTAGCTTTGAGGGAACTTCTTTTAAGCTTAGATTAACTGTTCTGAACGGCGCTATCCGCAACTGATTCTACAAAATAGACTTGCAAGTTTTTTATATAGTATTTGGCTGACCAGCCGTAAGAGATTACTCTTCCCTCATTGGGTTTCAAAAGTTCAGCCTTGATGCGCATGTGCACATACGGGTCGGTGTACTTGTAGCCAAACGGTTTGCCCTTAAGTGACACAATTGGATTTGTCACCGTTACCATGTTGTCCATTATAGCATAAAAAGAAAAAAGCCTAGCTAAAAAAGAAAGTTCATGCGAAATTTGAATTTCATAAAAAGGCAGAGACATACCATCCCAAAGAATGGTCTTGTACCTTTTTTTAGAGATGAGTTTAGAAATCTTCTCAAAGAGAAATTCAGGTTCTGTTGCCTTCAGAACGTCTATTCGGCCCATTGTTTCAATATCTATTTTTTGAGTTTTAATTATTTCATCAGGTCTAAAAGAACCCCTACTGTCAATATACAAAACTATTTCGCCTTTTGAGGCTTTTTCAAGCGCGAGAGAGATCAATATCATTTCCTTTTTAGATTTTTCGTCTCCATAAATCTCTATGAAGCAATTGTTACATTTTTTGTTTAAGAATTGCTCAGCGCTCGTCATAAAACGAATTTATTATCTTTCGGCCGTAGATCTTTTAAAAACTATGCTTCCTTTCTCAAAAGTTACTTCATATATATCATTAACTTCAAACTGTAAGCCAAGCTGCAAATACTCATTTTCTTTTAAAAAAATCACTAGTTTGGGCGTCCACAACTCTTTGATCGACTGTATTGGAAATATAGCCTGCAGCTGCGAGATAAAATTCTTTGTCAATTCGTCGCCTGGAAATGGGATTGTAGAATACTCTGTGAACTCTATAAGCCTTCCAGGAGTGCCCGTAATTGGATCGTTCATTCCCGTTATTCTGCTAACTTTTACAAGTACCATGTTATTATTATAGTACAAGCTAGTATAAAAAAGCATTCTTTTTGTACAGTATAAATCTATAGATGTTAGGAAATTTTCAACTAAATGAGTCAGGATTAACTTATTTCACGAATAGTCTCAAGCAAAGACATCATGTTCCAAATCAGAACCCTGATATGGGAAGGTATGTTAGGATCTTGAGATATTTCTTCAAGCACGCTAACGGTGTTAGCAGCTCTTATAGCGGGGCTAACGCTGCTGTCCTGCAACTGTTGCAGAGTTTCTTTGAGCATGTTTCTTAAACTTCTTGGGATGCCTTTATTAGTTACCAAAGGGGAAAGCTGCTGAATTACTTGCTCAATCTTTTTTTCATCTTCTAATTTGCTTGAGGCAGACATATTTCCAATTTTTTAAATTTAATATATTAAC
>DAXX01000027.1:0-389 GCA_002506605.1 Thaumarchaeota archaeon UBA160 | reverse complement strand
ATAGAACTGAAATCAACAAGACATGTCAAGTACCTATGTAACTATCATTTCGTGTGGATACCAAAGTATCGTAAAAGTATATTAGTTAATGAAGTTGCTGAATATACTAAAGAGGTACTGAAGTCCATTGCAGAAGAGCTTGGCTGTGAAATAATAGCCCTTGAAGTAATGCCAGACCACATACATCTCTTCGTGAACTCTCCACCCAGATATGCACCCTCATACCTGGCAAACTATTTTAAAGGAAAATCAGCGAGGCTTATCTTAAAGAAATTTCCTCAACTGAGTAAAGGAAAATTATGGAGTAGGAGTTATTTCGTGGCAACAGCCGGTAACGTATCCAGTGAGACCATTAAGAAGTACATAGAGGAACAGTGGGTGAGAGAAGG
>DAXX01000060.1 GCA_002506605.1 Thaumarchaeota archaeon UBA160 | reverse complement strand
AAAGCATAGAACAATTTTGTCCCACAGCCTTATTTTGCGATACGTATAAATATAAGAAAATCATAGCAGTGAAGGAAGAAGATTGGCAAGGTTACATTCTAGAAGGAAGGGAAAGTCGCAGAGCCATAAGCCGCCTGTTAGTAGACAGGCTACTTGGGTAACTATGCAGCCTGAGGAAATTGAGGCTCTTGTAGTTAAGCTAAAAAAAGAAGGTTTGTCAAATAGCCAAATAGGTGAAACGTTACGGGACGAATATGGAATTCCTGGAGTTAAATACATATTAAATAAAAGTTTGAAACAAGTGATTGATGAAAACAAGCTTAGCGATCCTATGCCAGAAGATCTTTTGAACCTTCTTACGAAGGCTCAGAGGCTCATCAGACATCTACAAATACACAAGACAGACAGAAAAAATAAACACGCTCTAGAACTTGTTGAAGCAAAGATTCATAGGTTATCAAAATATTATAAAAGGAAAGGCTTATTACCTCTTGATTGGAAATATAAAAGCGTAGTGGCACAGCTTGAATGACATATAAATTAGGTTCACAAGATAGCTTTTTTGATGAAATAGCACAAAAGATTTTAAAGCTTGCTAAAAATAAAAGATTCTACATTGAAGCTGTAAAAACCTTAGATGGTATAGCGGCTTCTGCAATACTTTATCAAACACTTATAGAGCAGGGCGCAAAGGTTATTATTAGGTTTTCTCGTGCGTCATCAAAAGCATCTCAAATACCTTCTAGCGACTATAAAATAGGAATAGGTGTAAAGTTAGAAGGAGCAGACCTTCTACTGGGCACAGACAATGGCATAAATCCAGCTAAATTTGGCTATGAAGGGCTTTTTAACGGTTCGCTTTCTGTCATGGCCCAGTTGTTAAGGGAAAAAATATCTCCATTTCCTGCTAACACATACCATGCAGCCCTTATTGGAGCTTTTTCATCATTTCAAGATTCGGAAGAAGATAGATCATTAAAGGGGCTTAATGAAATAGTTTTAGAAAAGGCGGTTTTAAGCAAACTCATAGTTGAAGAAGAAAAGCTCGAACTTCCCTTTGGTGATCTTTTGCCGCTACAAGATTCAATAGCGTTAAGTTATGATCCCTATTTTAAAGGTATAACTGGTAATCAAAAAGTAGCAGAATCTGTTATATCTTCAGCTGGCATACAACCAGTTAAAGAAGGCAGGTTCATAACTTTAAGGGACCTAAAACCGGATGAGCTCGAAATGATAGAGAAAGCGCTAGAAAGATATTCAACAACAAAAATTTTGAGGAGAAAATCTTACAGCAGATCGCATACAGACGAATCTTCTTTCGATTATAACTTAAGAGATATGATGTTCATGCTTGAGCCTCTTGTAGTAAAGAACGAGTTAACAAGGGTTTTTAATGCATTGGTAAACCCTAAAAAAGAATTTAACACAGAGCTTTTTTATGAAAGTGTAGAAGAAACAAGCAATCTGATTTCTATCTTTAATACGATAATAAACACGAGAGAAAGGTTTGTAGATGAGGGTTTTATAAGAAGGATAGTCGGCACAGGAATGATAAATCTGTCTCAGCTACAGTTCATTTATAAATGGATCTACAGATGGGACGATTCTAAAAATAAAATAATATTAGCTGAAACCAACGAAGGGCCAGAAGAGGTGTTTATAGCGTTAGAAAAAGATCCAATCAGTATAAATAACGCAGCCCAGTTAGTCGAAAAATATAATGGTCGAGTTTTGCAACAGACACCATTTATAATAATTTATGTAAATGTTATTAAGGCAGGATTGTTGTACGAAGATATGAGGAAGATAATAGCCGGGGTCCCCTAACCTGGTATGGGGCAGGCCTGGAGAGCCTGTGGCCGTTATCGGCCTTGTGGGTTCAAATCCCACCCCCGGCGTATCTTTTATCAATTACGCATTGATCTTATTATTTTTACTATTTCAGGAAGAACAAACTCTACTCTTTCTCTAATCAATATGTCGGCTAATTCATCTTCTTCAGTAGGGCCCTCGTTTATAATAATAAGTTTAGCTCCATTCATCTTAGCGTATAGAGGAAGCTGATTTGCAGGAGAAA
Source organism: Thaumarchaeota archaeon UBA160 (assembly GCA_002506605.1). Taxonomy (GTDB): domain Archaea; phylum Thermoproteota; class Nitrososphaeria; order Conexivisphaerales; family UBA164; genus CAYFFZ01. Next base: position 28,755 of record DAXX01000060.1, on the reverse strand, counting down.
CCGATAAAGAAGTACCTATTGCCATAAAAACATCCGATGCCTTAGCCAGTTCTACAGCTCTTGTTAGAGCTTTTTGGTTCAAAGGTTCGCCAAAAAATATTATGTCAGGCTTTAAAAGGCCTCCACAACTTGGACAATGTGGGCTTTTTCCTGTAAAATTTTTTATTATTGTATTTAAAGGATACCTTTTTTCGCATTTGAGGCAGACTGCGCTTTCAAGGTTTCCGTGCAATTCAATCACATTAGTAGAGCCAGCCTTTTGATGAAGGCCATCGATGTTTTGAGTCATTATTCCGCACAGCAATTTCATTCTTTCAAGTTCAGCAAGAGCATAATGAGCGTCATTAGGCTTAACTTCTTGTCCTAAATTGAAATTCTTTATAAAGATGCTCCATACTTCATCTGGATTTTTCATAAAATAATTTATTTCGAACTTTTCTGGATCTATCGTTTTCCATATGCCTTGGGGCCCTCTAAAATCTTTTATCCCGCTTGCAGTGCTTATTCCTGCCCCTGTCAAAGCAACTGTGCATTTGCTGCTTAAAATGGCATCAGCAACCTGTTCAGCGCTCATTTTAGTTTATAAATTATGAGATTTACTTTTAAACCATTTTGCTTCTTAATAAGGCAGTTCTTAACCTTTAGGAAATAAATTTTTCATAGAACATAAAATGTATAAAAGTATTTAACCACAACAACGAATCATTTTTTAGAGCGGGGGTCGCCTAGCCTGGTCAATGGCGCGAGGCTCAGAACCTCGTCCCGTTGGGGTACGTGGGTTCANNGGTTCAAATCCCACCCCCCGCATGGAGTTGTAATATGAAGATAATTGATATTGATGAAAAAGAAAAGATGATAAAAGTTAGAGTCGATAACGAAGATGATCTTTGGGAGGTTTACAACATTCTTTATAAAGGTGATATTGTAATAGGTAAAACCACCCGAGAGGTAAAAACTCAAACATCAAGCTGGCGAAGACCAGTAACTTTAACTATTTTGGTAGAATGGGTTGAAATGCAACCAATGACTAACAGGTTGAGGATTCATGGTACAGTTATAGAAAGCCCAGAAGATTTAGAAATAAAAGGCAAGCACCACACAATAAATCTTGAACCAGGAAACACGATAACGGTCATAAAAAAAGAAAGTTGGAATGATCTCGATTTAAAAAGATTAAAGGAGGCTGAAAAAAGGACGTACATAAACGCTTTAATCTCTTCAATAGATAACGAAGATTTTGCAGTTGCAAGGCTAACAAATTCTGGTTTGCAGATAGTTTATGAAGAGAAGCTTGACTTAAGGCTTAAAAACAAAGATCTTTCACAAGAAATAGAAAAAAGAGAACTTGAAAAGGTTGCAAAATCTTTGAAAAAGCTTTTTGAAGATCTTAAACCTAATGTTATTGCTGTTTCGGGGCCCTCTATATATTTAGAAAAGCTGTTGAATGTACTAAAAGAGAACATTAAAGATACAAAAATAGTAGCTGTGGAAACTTCATATGGCGGCTCTGCTGGACTTAGAGAAGCTCTAAAAAAGGATGCGCTAAAAGAAGCGCTGAAGGCAACTGAAACGTTACAGGAGCAAGAACTGATGGAGAACTTCATGTACATGATAGGAAAAGATTTGCCGGTTGCTTATGGATTTGAACCGGTTGAAGAAGCCGCAGCTAGGGGAGCTATCGATACGCTTCTTATAGATAGAGATATCATGAACGATCCAGAAACTAGATCTAAGGTAGTAAAAATAGTAGAGATGGTGTTAGCTACAAAAGGTCAGGTTAAAGTGTTTACAACAAACCAGGATGCAAGGTTCTGGCTTAAAAATATAGGTAGTATAGCAGCGATATTAAGATATAAAGTATTTTGAAATTATCTGTCTATACCTCAGGTCAATTTTTTGTTTAAAGATACGCATGTGCTGGTTATCAAATTAACAAGACTACACGCTTTCAGCTTCATCTAACTAACTTTGATCTATGATATTTTCATTAACACCTACTAGATTAGCTTTCTATAGCTTATTTTTGCTCGGTTATAAAAGGCTCTTAAGAAGTGGCGAACACAGCAAAAAGTATTTGAATGTTTCTAATCAATTAAAGGCATTTACTTATATTCTATCAAGTTGATTATATTATAATTTTTCAATCTTTCCCGTCCTTTCAAATACTCAAGCACTACGATGTAAACCAATGCTGTTACTTTACCGCTAAGCCTTTCAACCAAATTTATGGCCGCAAGACTAGTCCCGCCCGTTGCCAAAAGGTCATCTACTATTGCAATCCTTTCTCCCGCCTTTATTGAGTCTTCGTGCATCTCTATTGTTTCCTTTCCGTACTCAAGATCGTATGTTACGCTTATTTTTTTCCATGGCAGCTTGCCACTTTTTCTTATTGGAACAAAGCCTACGTTGAGCATTTTTGCAAGAGGAGCACCTACTATGAACCCCCTAGCTTCTATGGCAGCTATTTTGTCTATATTGAGCGTCTTAAGGTTTTCGTAAAGCTTTTCTATAGTATAACCAAAAGCTTCTGCATTTGAAAAAAGTGGGGTCAAATCTCTGAATATAACGCCTTTGACTGGATAGTCTGGAATATCTCTTATAAATTTTTTTAAGTCTTCATTATTCTTTATCACTCCTTTATTAAGAAATATTTTTTATTTAAATTTATTTGAGCATGGCGTTGAGCTTTTTATTAAACTTCGTTATATTTATCCAATGTGAGCCAAACCAGTATATTTTTCCACAATTCATGCAAACGTAAAATTCTTTATACTTTAATTTTGCGTTTTTTGGTATGGTGCCGTTGTTTTTTATTTCGCTTTCATTCATCTTTCTAAGTTTACCGTTGCAAACAGTACACCTTATAGCTCTTAGTCTAGGCTTGATGTTTAGCTTTTTAAATATGGTGCTTAAAGCGTAAAGTTCATCCTCCGAGCGTTCAACAAATATTGTTGGTCTACCTTCGCTTACGCATCTCTTATAAAGTTCTTTGTCGCACGTAAGCAGAATTCTTTCCTTAAAGTTGTTGAGCAGCCCTTCATCATCCCCATTTTTATAATAAAGCGTATCAAACCCAAAAAGTCTAAGCTTTCTAGCAACATTCCCAAGCATAGAATCTGCTATAAATTTTATTTCTTCGCTTTTACGATTAATTTTTTTAAAACTCAAAGCGCATTAAATCGGTTAAAACAATTTTTGTTATACCTAAGTATAAAAAGCATTTTTTCATGACTTACCAAACAGCTCGTCTCTACATTCTTCGCACAAAAACCTTCCATCAACCTCTAGCAGAAAATCTGACCATTGTCCACAATTGTCGCAATATCCTGAAATGTATTTTTTAGTTCCAGCACCTCTGTAACCTTTTAATTGGTATTTTTCAGATGCGATTTCCATAATTTCTGGGAATAGCCCAATTATATCGGTCATCGATATAATGCCGACAAGCTCTTCCTTGTACATTACCCCGAGCCTTTTTACGTTATATTTGTTCATGATTTTAGCAGCATCTATTAAAGAATTCTCAGCTTTAACAGTTATAAGTGGGGAACTCATTACTTCAGAAACTTTAACAGAAGAAGGTATAAGATCCTTACTGACGACCTTTTTTATTATATCGCCTTCAGTGATGATCCCTACTGGCTGATTTTTATCCATTACAACAGCGCTTCCCACTTTTGCCTCGCTCATCTTTTTTGCAGCTTCAAGCACAGAGTCGTTAGAAGAAACTGTAACAACCGGTGAGCTCATAACTTCCCTAACTTTAACGTTTAGCGAAATGTTATGTTCAAATGCCATTCCATTTAAAAATTAACTTTACGCCCCTTTTATATTTTACTAAAAACGTTTTTAAAAGAAAACGGGAACTCCACATTTTTTATGAGGTCATAATGTTTATAAGTAATTTTTATTAAAACATTAAAGCAATAGTCTAATTCTTAAAGGATTATTAATTTTAATGAGAGCGCACGCATTGCATTATGCTTTAGATTTCACTTTAGAAGCGTTTATAAGCATTTCTTTTATTTCTTGTTCTGGAGGCTCGTAAGGTTCTAAAAATCTTTGCAGAGCTTCCCAGCTTATCTTTGCTTTATTGGCCCATTTAAACTTCTTCCTCAGCGATGAGCTGTATATCTTTTCGGGCTTCAAGTTAACTTTTCTGGCCCAGGCTATAACAACCCTTGGGTCAATATAGTTTTTGAGCGACGTGTTTAAGTTATAATCCCTTACCATCTTCTGTATCTGTATTTGTGTTTCAAGCTTTCTAATCTTTTTAAGGTATAAATCTGGTAAGCTCTTCTTTGTTTTCATAAGCATACTATATAGCTCATTAATCTTTTTCTCGAGAGATTCATTATAGTTTGCTGGAGGTGTTCTTTTGTGGTTCAACCTTATAGCGGTCATCAGATTTGCAATTTTAACGTGATACAGCGCTTCGTCTTCGTCCATAATTTTATTCTTAACGTTATTTAAGTATGAATAAAAGGTCAGAGTCCCGTGATATGTCCTAAATACTTTAGCTGTCAAGCCCGGCACCGCCTTGCTCAAGAATCTGTTCACTGCCCTAGAGTTTATGCCTTCAAATATCTGGCCGCTTTTAGAATTCTGTATAAAAAATCTAAGATTTTTTAAAAATATTTCAGGAGGGTTGGTTATTTTTTTCTCCCAAAGCACGCTGTCTTTTCCTAAAAATTTGAACTTTACATCGTTGCCTTCAATAATCACATGCTCTTTTCTTAATGTAGTTGCGCCAACAGTATCTGCTTCGTCTTTATCTTTTTCATCTCCAACCCTCATGCAAAGGGTATCTATTAGATATGCGACCGTAGCTATCTTCCTTGTTTTTATGTTCCTTGATTTCATGCCATTCATTATGAGCTTTCTGATCTTTGATATTTTTTTACCGAGGTAAAGCGCAGAATCATATTTGTCTTTATTTCTTTTCTGCATAAGGTGCACAGATTCATGAAACCAAACATACTTTTCTTTTCCTGTAAGCTTGTCCTTCCAGTAAGCAACCCATAAAACGTCAGGGCGATGAACTATGGCTTTCCAATTTCCAGGAGGTTTTGGAGCATCCTCGCTTAGATTTAAAACTATATCTTTCTTTGTGACTTGGGGTTTCCATCTGCCTCTTAACGGATGATTGCCTCTTCCAACGAAGATGCTTGGCTCTTCAACCCTCCAAGCAGACAGCTGAACCTTTTTACCGTCTAGAATCGCAAAAGCATATTTTTTCTTTAACTCTTCCTTAGCCTTTTTTTCTTTTTTTCTTTCTTCTTTGCTTTTTTCCTTTTTCTTTGCTTTTTGTAACTCAAGCTCTCTTTTAAATTCCGAAAAATCCATATCCCTTACGCTATATTTTCTTAATTCGAGCGGAAGCCTCTTCTTAAAGTCCTTTTCAAAATTTTTTATAAACACATCATCGTTAATAAATTTATCAATCTTGGCAGCAAAATGTAGCGCCATCAGCTCGGCTTCATCTTCTAAGTAATACTTTTTTCCATCTACTAAGAGAGGTATCCCTTTAGCCTTATATGGTTCTGGAACATAAATGCCGTTATGAACGAGCGAAGACCAGTTTTTATCTGCCATCAGATGGTCGCCTTGCTGCATAAGATAAGATTTAAAACCTGCTATTGCTTAAAAGCTTTATCTGCATTTCTACATTTTTATCATAAATTCATTCCACTTTTTGCTCAAAGGAGTCCAGACATTATTTCTTCTGCTTTAGCTATAGGATTCTGAGCCTTCATCACAGCGCTAGCAAGACCAACACCATCTGCTCCCAGTTCCACAGATCTTTTTGCATCTTCTTTGTTGCTTATTCCGGCCCCAACTAACAGTTTTCCTCCAACTTTTTTTATTTCCTTTACAGAATTTATTATAACTTCAGGTTTTGCTTTTGAGACAGAAATGCCAGTTCCTATAAGTTCTGGGGGCTCAACCAGGACGTATGTTGGGGCTAGCATAGCTGTTGGCGCAACGAGTTCATGCCTGTCTACGCAAACAACCGATTCAAGCCCAGCAGATTGCAAAATTTTTATTGATTCTGCGAGCTCATCAAGCCTGACCTTTTTTTCGCTGTGGTTTATCATGCTGCCCTTTCCACCAGCCTCTTTTATCATATCAGCGGTTATGTGACCTGTATAAGCGCCTTCAATTACTGAATCTACATGTTGTGAATAGATCTTTACGTTTCTAACTTTCCTAGAAATTCTCTCAATCATGGTTGCAGGTACCGCAAGTATTATTTCTATTTTCTGGTACCTTTCTGCAAGCTTATCAATATCTTCTGCAAGCTTAATCGCTTTTTCTCCATAGCTGTTTGAATATGCTTTATAGTTTAGCAAAAAAGTCCTCTTTGAGTCCATTTTAATCTCCGAGATCTTTGAGCGGCTTCGTGGAAAACAGCTTTTCCTTTAGTTCCTTTTCGAACTCAGGATCGTTCCTTCTAAGCCATTCTATTAGCAAAGCTGCATGTTCTTTTTCATCATCCCTGTTGTGCGAAAGTACGTCCTTTAGGGTTGGATCATCTGTTGCGCTTATCCTTTCATCATAAAACATTATAGCTTCAAGCTCTTCAATTAGGGACTGTCTAGCCCTACTGAGGTCTGCAACCTTTTTGCTGATATGGTCAACATCCTCATATCTTGGCATACAATATGATTATAAAAGTAGTATTAAAGCATGTCTGACATCCATTTCATGTTTTCCAAGCATTTTAGCAATGTTAATAACTGTCTTTAAGAATTGATCATCATGCCTTTGCATATAAAAGCTAAAAGCGAGGACATTGCAGAAAGGGTCTTGCTGGCTGGCGATCCAGACAGAGTTAAGATGATTTCAGAGATGCTTGAGGATGCTAAGCTCGTAAATGAAAACAGAGGTTACATAACATATTCTGGAAATTACAGTGGTGAAAAAGTAACTGTTGCATGTCATGGGATAGGCGGCCCATCCATAGCCATAGTAGCAGAAGAACTTTTTTCGCTTGGAGCAAAGGTCATGATAAGGTTCGGCACAGTAGGGGGGCTTGACGCTGATATGAACTATGGAGACCTTATAATAGCTACGGGGGCGTTTGGGCCTGTCGGGAGCACCATCTGGCAATACTCTAAAGATATTCCTTTGCCCGCGGCGCCTTCATTCGAAGTTGTTGAAATACTCTCTCTGGAAGCAAAGAAAAAATCCCTAAAACATTACCTTGGTCCGGTTTATTCTGACGATGCTTTTTATGCAGAAAACGAGGAGTACGTTAATAAGTTAAGGGCGCTTGGATACATAGGCGTTGAAATGGAGGCATACACTCTTTTTGGACTCGCAAACTTGAGAAGGTTTAAAGCAGGCGCTTTGTTTATGGTTAGCAACAACCTAGTAAAAAAGAATAAGCTTTTAGACGCGTCAGAACTGAAACCTTACTTAGAAAGGGCAGCGCGTCTAGCTCTTGAGTCTCTTATAAAAGTACAGGTTTGACTTCAAAACTTTTTTCAGTTGCTTAATGATTACGAAATAAGGCAAAACTTTCTAAAAATTATTTGGGAAAAATATAAAAGCATTTCTATTGTGTAATTACATGAGGGTTAATGTCCGAGTCGAGCACGGTTACGTTAAAAGTAATGGAAGCTTATACTAGAGACGTTGGTCGAGGCGTCGCTAGAGTTGATTATGAAGTTATGGATATGCTTAATCTTCAGAGCGGCGACGTCATAGAAATTAAAGGTAAAAGGAGGACCGTTGCGAAGGTTCTTCCTCTATACCCAACAGATGAAGGAAGGGGTATAATTAGAATAGACGGGCTTATAAGATCTAACGCTGGTGTTGCTATTGGAGATAACGTTACGATCAAAAAAGTTAAAGCCGTACCCGCGGAAAGAATTATAATTTCTCCTATGGAAGAAGTTCCATACATAGATGAAAGATATATAACTGATGCTTTAGAGGGACTTCCTGTAGTTAAAGGCGATAACATCATTGTGCCGTATTTTGGTGGAAGGATCACGTTTAATGTAATTCAGACATCGCCGGCTAATGCTGAAGCTGTGATAATAAATCAGAAGACAGTTATAGAAAGGACGGGAAGAGGACAGGGGCTGAAAGGAGTCCCACGCGTAACTTATGAAGATATCGGTGGGCTAAAAGACGAGATACAGAAAATAAGAGAGATGGTAGAGTTGCCGCTGAGGCATCCTGAGCTTTTTGAAAGGCTTGGGATAGAACCCCCTAAGGGAGTTTTGCTCTACGGTCCACCAGGAACCGGAAAAACTTTGCTCGCTAAGGCGGTTGCAAACGAAACAAACGCTACGTTCATACATATATCTGGCCCAGAAATAATGAGCAAATTTTACGGTGAATCTGAAGCAAGGCTAAGAGAAAAATTCCAGGAAGCTAAAGAAAAGGCCCCTTCTATAATATTCATTGATGAGATAGATGCGATAGCCCCAAAGAGAGATGAAGTAACTGGAGAAGTGGAAAGGAGGGTAGTTAGCCAGCTGCTAACGCTCATGGATGGTCTTGAGACTAGAGGCAAAGTAATAGTCATTGGTGCTACTAACAGGCCCAACGCTATAGATCCTGCGCTTAGAAGGCCTGGAAGGTTCGACAGGGAAATAGAGCTTAAGGTGCCCGATAAGCAGGGCAGGCTAGAGATACTGCAAATCCACACGAGGAACATGCCGCTTGCTGACGATGTAGACCTTGAAAAGATAGCATCTCAGACTCACGGGTTTGTTGGCGCGGATCTCGAATACTTAGCTAAAGAGGCCGCTATGAAAGCTCTAAAGAGGGTTCTGCCAAAGATAAATTTGGAAGAGGATAGAATACCTAGTGAAGTATTAAATGAAATAAAGGTTACAATGCAAGATTTTCTTGATGCGCTTAAAGAAATCACACCATCCGCAATGAGAGAAGTTTACCTTGAAACGCCTGACGTTAAATGGGCAGACATAGGTGGGCTTGAAGAAGTAAAAACAGAACTTAGAGAAGCCGTTGAATGGCCCCTTAAGTTTCCCGAGGTTTACAAAAGGCTTAATTACAAAATACCTAAGGGAATTTTGCTCTACGGCCCACCAGGAACCGGAAAAACTTTGCTCGCTAAGGCGGTTGCAACAGAGAGCGAGGCTAATTTTATAAGCGTAAGAGGGCCTGAGCTTTTGAGCAAGTGGGTTGGAGAATCAGAAAAGGCAGTGCGCGAAATATTCAGAAAAGCCAGACAAGCTGCACCGTGCATTATATTCTTTGATGAAATAGATGCGCTTGCTCCAGTTAGGGGTTACGCTACAGACAGCGGAGTAACGGAAAGAGTGGTATCCCAGCTTTTAACAGAGCTAGATGGGATTCAGCCTTTACATGGCGTTGTTGTCGTTGCCTCAACAAACAGGATAGACATGATAGATCCCGCGTTGCTGAGGGCTGGCAGATTTGACAAATTGATATATGTTCCAATGCCAGACAAACAATCTAGGCTTGAAATTTTAAAGATACACGTGAGAGGAGTGCCGCTCTGCACCCAAAATGAAGCTGCTAATGGCCTGTGTAGCGAAAGCGACATAGTTAACTTAGAAAAAATAGCCGAAGCTACAGAAGGGTTCAGCGGAGCCGACATAGAATCTGTAGTGAACACAGCTATTTCAATAGTATTGCAAGAATACTTAAAAGCGCATCAGAACGATGAAGATTATAAAAAGGATCTAGAAAAGGTATTTATACTGCAACAGCACTTTGATGAAGCTATAAAAAGGGTAAGGGCATCAAGAGAAGGCAAAGTTATGGAAAAAGCGCCAGTGCCGTACTACAGGTAACGAGTTATTTTAGATCAGCTTAAATTTTATTTATCATTACCTTTAGCCGTGATAATAGGTAGAGGAACCTGGCTAGATAAAGTTGCCCGTCATATAATTGAAAGAGAAAAATCAATTGGAAGGGATCTGAGCTTAATTCGTGTTGAGAGCGGGTTAGGAGCTTCAGGAATTCCGCATCTCGGCAGCTTCTCTGATGTTGCAAGAGCTTATGGTGTTAAAATGGCAATTGAGACGCAGGGCTATAAAAGTGAACTGATATCGTTCGCTGACGATATGGACGGGCTCAGAAAGGTTCCCGTTGGTTTTCCAGACTGGCTTAACGAACATCTCGCTGAACCAGTGTCAAGAATAAAAGATCCTTTCGGTTGCCACGATAGCTTTGGAGCTCATATAGGGTCTTTGCTTATTGAATCGCTCGATAAAGTAGGAATCGAATACAAATACATGAGGGGGTCAGAGGCTTACAAAAAGGGGCTGTTGATCGAGCAGATAAGAAAAGTTCTCATAAATTCTGAGAAAATAGGAAGCAAGCTAAAAGAAATGCTCGGTCAAGAGAAATTTACAAAGGCGTTGCCTTATTTTGTAATCTGTCCCAACTGCGGAAGAATATACACTACTGAGGCGCTTTCATATGATCCAAAAACAGATAGAGTTCATTTTAAATGCGTAGGAACAAAGATAAAGGGCAAACTAATTCCTGGTTGCGGTTATGAAGGAGATATAGACATTAAAGAAGGGGAAGGCAAACTCAGCTGGAAAGTAGAGCTAGCTTCTAGGTGGTCAGCTTTAGGGATAAGGTTTGAAGCTTATGGAAAAGATATTGCCGATTCTGTTAAATTTAATGATTGGGTTGCCGACGAGATACTTGGGTACCAGCATCCTTATCACGTAAGATATGAAATGTTCCTAGACAAAGGAGGAAAGAAGCTTTCTAAGTCTTCTGGGAACGTGATAACGCCACAGTCCTGGTTAAGATATGGGACAAAACAAAGCCTCATGTTGCTGATGTACAAAAGAATAAAGGGAGCTAGGGAGGTTTCGCTAGAAGATGTGCCTCTGTACATGGAAGAATACGACAGACTTGAAGAGGGTTACTTTAAAAAATCTTTACCACCAAAGCTAAAGGGGCTTTATGAATACGTAAACCTGTTAAAGGTTCCTGAAAAGATGCCAGTGCACGTGCCTTACAGGTTACTAGTGCAACTTGCGGCAATAGCTCCTGATGATGGTTACGTAGATTTTATAATTAAGAGGCTTACAGCATATGGTTATAAAGAAATAGACGACTTTCTGATCGAAAAGATAAAGCTGGCTTACAACATGGCTAAGGATCATGTCACAGTGGTGCAGCTTCAGGTTCAGCTTAACGATCAGGAAAAAGAAGCTGTGAAGAAGCTCATTGAAGTTTTAAAAACTAGCAAAGATGGCGCTTTGATACAAAATTCAATATATGAAATAGCTAAATCAACAGGTATTAAGCCTTCAGAGTTCTTCAAAAAGCTCTATCAAATAATACTAGGTTCTGAAAACGGTCCCAGGCTTGGTTATTACATAGCAGACGTAGGCCCTGAAAAAATCGCAGATATATTGCAGAAATCTCTAGGGGGCTAATGGAGACTTAGTAGGTCCCATTAGTTCATGGGGTTTGTATGGCTTTTCTAACAGTTTCATTTCTTCATCTGTTAGCCTAATATCGAGAGCTTGAACAGCGTCATCTAGGTGTTCGGGCTTGGTAGCCCCTAACAGAACAGTAGTAATATAAGGTTTGTTGAAAAGCCAAGCCAAAGCAAGAACGGCCGGTTTTACTCCTTTTTGCTTTGCAATTTCTTCCAAATTTTCAACGACGTCAAAATCCTCAGGCTTAAAATAACCTGTAGGGAGATACTTGTCAGTTAGGTATCTTACAGTATTTGGCGTCTCATTTCTTTTATACTTTCCTGTCAAAAACCCTCTCGCGAGAGGGCTGTATGGGGCTATGGCTATGTTCAATTCTCTGCAAAGAGGTATAGTTTCTCTTTCTTCTTCTCTGTAAGCTAGGTTATATCTTGGGGAATAGTAAACTAGCTTCTCATATCCTTTGTAAACTGCGGCGTCCCAGAGCCTCTGAATCTGAAAAGCATAAATAGATGTTGCGCCAAGATATCTAACCTTCCCGTCTTTAACAAATTGGCTTAGCGTTGAAAGAAACTCATCAAGGTCAGTATTGTAATCCCATCTATGAATCTGGTATATGTCAATATAGTCTGTATTAAGTCTATGTAAAGAACCTTCAAGTTGCGAATACAACCTTTTTCTTGATAACCCGCTGTTGTTAAGGCCTTTTCCAAATTCTAGTCCAACTTTGCTGCCTATTATTATTTCTTCTCTGTCGTAACCTCTTATAGCTTCTCCTATTATCTTTTCAGATTCTCCATCAGAATACACATCTGCTGTGTCGATAAAGTTAATGCCTAAATCTAAACCTTTTTTTATGATCTTAAATGCGATCTCTTTTGGGGCCATCCACGGCTCTTTACTACCGTATGACATTCCGCCCAATGCAATTCTGGAAATTTTTATGTTACTCCATCCAAGCTTTGCATACTGCATAGGTACTATATTTTTATTGAGCTATAATAAACCTTATGCAATATTAAGAAATGTAAAACGCTTTGCTAATAACTTAAAGCGCGCCTTATGATTCCTTTTTTAGAAAAAATTTAAAACCCAAACTAATAAGGAATTATAGATGAACAGAATAAGAAAAATCGCAGAGGAATTATTAGAAAAATATCCGGATAAGTTTACTAGTAATTTTGATGAAAACAAGAAAATTTTGAACGAAATAGCTGAAGTTAAATCTAAATTTATAAGAAATAAAGTTGCGGGTTACATCACCAGGATGAAAACCAGATCCAAGGTGGAAGAAAAGGTTGAGCAGTAACAGTCAGACTGGCCAACTGTCGTTTACTATAACTTTTTTAAAAATTTCTGATGTCAAACCTCATGAAGAAATAATCGAAAAGAACATATCAGAGCTCATAAAGAGCATAAAAAAGGATGGTGTACAGATAGATCCTGTTATTGTGGACAGAAACACAAATGTGGCTCTCGATGGTATGCACAGGATTTATGCTTTAAAAGCGTTAGAAGCTAAAAGAATAATGGTAGCGAAGGTTGATTATTTTGATGAAAGGATAAAAGTGCACAGGTGGCTCAGGGCGGTTAAAAACTACTCTTCAGCCCTTTTGGACGAGTTAAAAGTAGTCTTGGGTCTAAAAAAGGTCCCTAACCAGCTAGAAGCTATACGTTCTGTCGACAGCGGAGAATCGCCAATAGCGATATTAGAAGGAAGTGCAGGTTATGTTTCGATTTTAAACGCGCCAAATCTTGAAAGATTTAACCTGATAAAAGAATTTGATAAAAGAACAACAGAGCGCAGAGAAATAATGGAGAAGGAAATAGACCAGTACCTGAAAAATGGCTATATGATCCTCTACGTTAAGAGGCCTGATAAAGAAGAAATCATAAAAGCAGGTTTGTCCGGAATTCTCTTTCCTCCAAAATCGACTAGGCACGTTATACCTTATAGGCCGGTTAATCTAAGGTGCCCTTTAGATCTTTTATCAGGAAAGCTTAATGATCAGGAAGCATCTGAAATTTTATCACGTATGATAGAGTCAATGCCCAAAAAAATTCTTCCGCCTAATAGCTTTTATGCTGGAAGGACGTACGAGGAAGAACTTGTTCTCTATAATCCATAATTGTATTCAAAAATAATTATATATTTTTTAATATATTAGTATAAAAGAGTAGAAGGCGATGTAATATTGCTGAAATATTAAGCGTAATAAATGTAAGTTATAGGTTTCAAACTGGGAAAGAGGTGTTTAAGGATATTACTTTTACAACTAATGAAAACGAATTCGTTTCTATAGTAGGTCCTTCTGGGATTGGCAAAAGCACGCTCTTACGTGTTATAAGCCGCCTCATACCTCCGGCTACTGGCAGAATATTCCTTATGGGTAAGGAAGTCTTAAAGCCTACTTCTAAAATAGCTCTCATACATCAATCCATAGCTACTTTTCCATGGATGACAGCCCTTGAAAACGTAAAACTGGGGCTCATAAACCAAAAGCTAAGCAAAGAAGAAATAAATTATAAAGCGATGAAAGCTCTCGAAATTGTAGGTTTGAAAGGGGCAGAGAACCTTTATCCAAAAGAAATGAGCGGTGGTATGAGACAGAGGATAGCTATAGCAAGAGCTCTAGCGGCTGATCCGTTTGTACTACTTATGGATGAGCCATTTGTCCATCTTGATGAACTTACTGCAGAAGGTTTAAGACACGAAATTTATGACATGCTTTTTAACCCGGATACAACTTTAAAGACAGTAATACTGGTTTCTCACAACTTAAACGAAGTTCTTGAACTTTCTGACAGGGTTCTTGTGATGAACGGCTCTCCTGCTAGAATAGTTGACGACATGATCATAGATATGCCAAGGCCCAGGAGCGCAAAAGATCCGAACTTTGATAAATATTTGGACAAGATATATTCGTCATTGACGCCTATAAGATGATAAGCATGAACGGGATCGTAATAATACAGCTTGCAACCCTAGCAACAATAAGTAGGGTTCTTGGTATAATATTGCTCTCTATTGTGATTGGCTGGTTCTTGGCTTATGCTTCTGTAAAAAGCAAGATTTTTGAAGCAATATACATACCTATAATCGCAGCTATGGAATCAGTTCCAGTGATAACGTTCTTCCCTGTTGTTCTGGTTATATTTGTTTACAGAATAGGAGGGGTATTAGGAACTGAACTTGCAGCTGACTTTTTAGTTTTTACCGCAGTGGTCTGGAACATCTGGGTCGCCCAGTATCAATCCTTTAAAACTGTTCCGCAGGACCTACTTGAGGTTTCTGAAAATTATGGTTTTGGATTTTTTAAAAAGCTAAGGTACCTTTATATACCTTTTTCGATTCCTAAAATAGCGGCTAACCTTTTTCCCAGTTTTGCTGACGCGCTTTTCTATATAACAGTAAGCGAAGTGTTTACCGTAGGTACAACTTCCTTTCATGTTTTCGGCATAGGCTATGTACTTCCAACTCTAATAGCTGAAGGGAAATGGAATCTGGTCTACATAGGTCTAGCAACTCTAGCAGTTTGGGTTGCAATCTTGACCTTTGTTTTCAGGTTTTATTCAAGGTACGCGGTTGCAAAATATGGCCTAGACACTATGATGCCGGTTAGGAGAAGAGGGAGAATAAACCTAATGAGAAGTTCAGAAAGATGGAACTCATTAACTGGGCCAATGAAAAGATTATCAAGATTTTTCGTTAGCCTTGCAAGAGTCCCCTTGCCTGTAGCACAGCCTGTTAGCAGGAGGTGGGAAAGGCTAAGGAAAAGCACTAAGTATATAATAATCTCTGCAGGAGGGGCCATATTGGTCATCTTCAGCTGGGAGATAGCTATATTTATCGCTTCAATACCTTTAAGCTATTGGTCTTTTCTTCTGTATCACACGCCGTTTATACTCTATAATTTGGGCATAGATTATATGAGGGTAGCAATAATAGCTGCAATTTCTTTGGCGCTTTCAGTAACCGTAGGGTACGCTTTGGCAGTTCGGCAGAGGGTCGCATCTTTTTTGTTACCTCTAATACAGATAATTTCAGCGTTTCCAGCACCAGTATATTTTCCAATAGTTTTTCTTTTAACATATAGATATGTTCTAGGGAATCCCTTTGGCACAGAACTCTATATACTATTTCTTGGCTTTGTGAGCACGTTCTATTATGTATTTTATAGCTTTTGGATGGGGGTTCAGGCGATACCTGTTGAATTCTGGGAAATAATGAACAATTATGAAATGGGATTTTTCACAAAAATGAGAAAAGTGATTCTGCCAGCCACGTTTCCTTATCTAATAGCAGGTTTATCCAGCACTATCAACAGCGCTTGGGGAGGTCTCATGATAGGCGAATACTGGCCACAAATTTTTGACGGGAAAAGCCTGATTGCAAAATATGGTCTTATGAAAATGTTAGACGTTTACACTTACGAAGGCAGAATAGGTCTTGCTGCATGGTCTTCTTTTGTGTTTGCGATAATTGTTGTCGTTTTTAGCATATTCTTTACAACAAAGATGATGAGTATAGCGCGCGAGAAATACATAATAGAAGAAGGCGTTTTTGCAGCTTAGATTGAGTTAGAGGTTATGGTCTTGATTTTGTAGAACATTTGCACTCAAATCGCTTTTAGCTAGTGGCATGCAAATCTTCAGTTTTCGCAATAAATGAATTTTTATGTGTGGCTGAATCCGAAAGCGCTTGCGCAAGCCGGGACTCAAAATAAACTAAAAACGCATAAAAGGCTCAAGAAGAGAGTTCTTTTAAGCCTTCACATATTTTTATTATCAGCTTTAAAAGGTCATCAAGATCTTTTGAGAATAAAACTATGTTCCCTTCAAGTCCATATCCTGGAGGTTCAATGAGAGCCCAAGATTTTAATCCCTTCTGTTTAAGTTCGTCCCATACTGGGCAATATGGATCTGTGCTTTTGACTTCCTGCAGTTCGTATCCCATACTTTTTAAAATTTTTATCACGCCTTCGTGCAACCTTATGTTAATGGCAACCCTTATGTTTTCATCGTTTTTCATAGCTTCCTTAAGGACCAGGGCCATATGCTTTGAAGCGCCATATGCAGGTTTTCCAACTCTTACGCCCTCAACGCTTCTTACGATCCTTCCGTCAATGCCAGCTATCTTTTCAATAGGGTCTCCAGGGGATTCAGCCGCGACCACGTTTGTGCCCACTTCAGGAATAAGCTCGCTTAAACAGTTTATGTTTTTAATTTTTTTTAAAAATATCCCCAGCTTGTTTAACTTGACATCCCAGCTGCTTACAGCTCCGTACAGTTCCACAAGCTCGGAGCTGAATTCTGTAGCTAGGCCTTCATCCGGCTTTGTTATTTCGCCTATAATCATGCAGTTTTCAGATTTGTCGCATAAATGCCTGTAAGCGCTCTTATCAGCTACGGCAACAACAGTCCCGTAAGAAGGATCAGCTGGAGATCTTCCCTCTAAAATTTTGTAAAAATTTTCATCAAGCCTTATACCTAAGCCCTGATTTTTCTGAACTTCCAGAAGCGCTCCCCAGATGCCACCTTCAGAAACGTCATGCAAAAGCTTTATTTCTTGATTTTTGTAAAGCGATCTTAAAATTTTTACAGGCGTGATCTCCCTCCAGTTTATATCTTTGAAATTTCTACCCGCAAGATATTCAAGCCATTCGGATTCTAAAAAAGGTTTGCCGAAAAGTATAACGCTGTCGCCTAAAGAAAGTTTTTTACGTTTTATTTTGAGCTTTTTCCCAACCGCATTTGTCACTATCAAAGGCAGCTCGATGCCGTCATAGCATCCGGTATGTCCTCCTATCACTTTAACGCCAAAGTTTGTTGCTTCTTTTATGTAAAGCGAATAAGCTTCTTGCGCGCCTCTGCAATCGCCGGGAGGATAAAGTATTTCATCAAACACATAGAGCGGTTCAGAAAAAGAAGCATATACGTTTCCCAGTGCATAAGAAATTGAGAAAAAAGGCAAAGTGTTTTCCGGCAAGCCTATGGCAGGAGCCGTCGCATATGTATAATTTTCAGAACTAAAACCGTCAAGCAATTCGCCGAACCTAACTTTACCCAAACGGTTTTCCATACAGATAATGGTTAAATGCTTATATTTAAATCAAGATTTAGAAAGTGCATGCAAGCTAAGCCAAGCAAAAAAAACTTCAGCAAATGGTACGATTACGTAATATATAACGCAGATTTAGTTGACATAAGATATGGGGTAAAAGGAACCATAGTTTATAAACCTAAAGCAATGGAAATTATAGATTCGCTATACTCGCTTTTTGAATCTAAATTAAAGGAAAGGGGACATAAAAAGTACCTTTTCCCTCTATTTATCAATTATGAATCATTTAAAAAAGAAGCTGAACACATCAAGGGTTTCGAAGAGGAGGTTTTTATAGTTAACAGAGCTGGAGGAAAAGAACTCGAAGAGCCTCTTATAATAAGGCCTACATCCGAAACAGCATTCTATCCCATGTTTTCCATATGGATAAAAAGTTACAGGGATCTCCCAATGAAGACGTACCAATCCGTTGCAGTTTACAGATATGAAACAAAGGCAACTAGGCCGCTCTTTAGGGGGAGAGAATTTCTATGGATAGAGACGCATAACGTGTTCTCTAGCGAAGAAGAAGCAAAAAGACACGTTGAGGAGGACATAAACATGATGAGCGAACAGCTTAAAGCCTTGGGGATCCCATATCTTATTGTAAAAAGGGAGCCTTTTGATAGGTTTCCCGGCGCTGACGAAAGCTACGCATACGACGCAATAATGCCTAACGGAGAAGTCCTGCAGGTTGCTACTACCCATTATTTGGGACAGAATTTTACTAAACCTTTTGAAGTGAAATATCTGGATAAGGACGGCAATTACAGAATACCTTACAGCACCACTCTTGGAATAGGAATTACAAGAATCTTGGCCGCAATAATTTCAGTTCACGGCGATGACTACGGGCTTTATATACCTCCTCAGCTTTCTTCAATAAAAGGCATCATAGTGCCAATATTTTATGGAGGTTCAGGAGAAGAGATGACAAAATATGTACAGCAGGTTATAGAATATGCAAAACCTTACGTTTTTGTGCCAGATACAGGAGAAGAGACTCCAGGAGAAAAGTTCTACAGAAGCGAACTCTACGGTTTTCCTTTAAGGATTGAAATAGGAAGGAAAGAAATCGAAAATGAAACTGTTACGATCTACAGGAGAGACACACGGAAAAAAACTGTGGTTCGTCTAACGGACCTAAAGGTTAAGCTGGACGAAATTATTGAAGATATGAAGGAAAATCTGAAGAACAAATCGGAGAGCATTAAAGATATACCTGAAGCTAAAAACAGGGAAGAAGTGTTGAGGATGCTTAAAGAACATCCAATAATTAAGATGGATTTTTGCGGAAGAGCTGAATGTGCTGCGGATCTGAAGAAAGCAACAGAGGGATATGAAGTTAGGGGCGAATTGGTTGAAGTTAAAGAAAATGCTGGGAAAAAGTGCGCTTGGTGCGGAGAAGCTGCGATGCGAAAGGTCATAATAGCAAAGTCTTTTTAACGTTTTTCGAATGTTGCGTTTTTTAGAAAATCAATCTCCATAATGCTTTAATATAGCATCGCTAAAGCAATTGCGAGGGGAAAAATGGTGGAAGGTGATTTACTTTATATACGTGCTGAAGATGGGAGGATCCGTACTTACTGACCCCGATCAAATAAAAAAGACAATTTCTACAATACAAAAAATTGTTTCTGATGGCAAAAGCGTTGTTGTGGTAGTTTCAGCTCTAAAAGGCGAGACAAACAAGCTTGATGAGATAGCAAGCAAGCTGCAGATAGATGACAAAGCTGACAGGGCAGAAATAATTTCTATGGGAGAAAGGGTAAGCGCAAGAATAATGGTTGGAGCGCTTAAGGCCAACGGGATAGATGCTGTGCTCATTGACCCGCAGGATGAGCTCTGGCCAATCCACAGCTTTGGGGATTACCTTAACGCAGATGTTGATATGGACAAAACAAAAGAAGACGTTCAAAAGAAGCTGATACCGCTCATAAAAAACGGAAAAGTGCCAGTTGTGTGCGGCTTCATAGGAATAAACGAAGAAAAGAAGATTCAGACGCTTGGAAGGGGTGGCAGCGACACAACAGCTGTTGTCCTGGGCAACGCCCTGAATGCAAGAGAAGTTGTTCTTTTTAAAGATGTGGGAATAGCTTTTTCTGGGGATCCTAAAAAAGCTCAAAACGTAAAAGCTTTGGATGAGCTTGACGTAGATGAAGCTCTGGCTCTTTCTGCCGGCGGTTCTGGGCTCATTCATTACAAGGCTTTTAAGTACCTAAATACAATACTCAGAATAACAAGCTTGGAAGCGGGCCTTTCCAGCGGAACAATAGTAAATCCTACAAACGGAATAGGAGTTTCAATAACAGCTAAGGACGTGAGCATGGTTACTATCATACCAGAGTACGAAAACTCTGAACTGATTGAAAAAGTTACCAGCGTTATAAGCTCTATAGGCTCTCAGATTTATGGAATATTAATAGGCTCCAAGGCAATATTGCTTTATGTTTCGGACAAACCAGATCTATATCAAAAGATACATGAAGGCCTTGTTAACAGCGGTATCGCTAAAGCTGTGAGCATAATGCCTTCTCTTTCTGAGATAACAATAAAATCTTTTGATCTAGAAGCTACTCCAGGATACCTAAACCTTGTTGTGGCACCTCTGGCAGAAAAAGGAATTAACATATACGGAATTACCACGGCAACAAGTACGATAAAAGTTTATGTCAGCACAAACAGCGCTGATGAGGCGTTAAACCTTATAAAGCAAAAGGTGGAGGTGTAAAAAAATGAGAGAAAAATTAGAAGTCGGCATATTAGGAGCTACAGGAATGGTTGGGGCAGAATACGTTAGGATGCTGGCAGACCATCCGTGGTTTAAGATAAAGTACGTCGTAGGTAAAAAATCTGCTGGGAAAAGGTTTAAAGAAGCAAAGGCGGGAGAATGGGTCACATCTTACGAGCCACCTAAGGATGTTGCTGAAATGGTTGTGCAGGAGGCTGATCCTGAAAATCAAAGCGCTGACATGTTCTTCAGCTGTCTACCTACTGACGCAGCAAGGGAGCTGGAGCCGCTCTATGCAAAGTTCTTTCCGACATACAGCGATGCTTCAGCCTACAGGATGGAGCCAGATGTTCCTTTAATTATTCCAGAAATAAACCCTGAGCAGTGGGTCCTTATAAAGGAGCAAGGAAAAAGGGGATGGAAAGGTTTCTTAACTACTGGTCCTAACTGTACATCTATAGGCCTAAACGTGACATTAAAGCCGCTTCATGATGAATTTAAAATAAAAAAGGTCGTTGTCTCTACGATGCAGGCAGTGAGCGGAGCTGGATTCCCTGGCGTTGCCAGCATGAGCATACTCGATAACGTGATACCATATATAAAAGATGAAGAAGAAAAAGTCTTTATTGAGACAAACAAAATCCTAGGTAAGGTTGTTGAAAACCGCATAGAATTTGCGAACATAGATGTTGCGGCCATGTGCCACAGGGTTCCTACTATAGATGGGCACATGGAAAGCGTATATCTAGAAACTGAAAAGAAAATAACGCCGGAAGATGCCGCCGACGTCCTTAGAAAGTTCAGGGGTCTGCCGCAGGAGCTAAAGCTTCCCACGGCTCCAGAGCAACCTATAATAGTCAGAGAAGAGCCTGACAGGCCTCAGACCAGGCTCGACAGGTATGCGGGTTCTGTCCCAGGCATGAGCGTTGTTGTAGGAAGAATAAGGAAAGGTCTTGATGATCATTCGATAAGGTATACTCTTTTATCGCATAACACTATAAGGGGTGCTGCCGGAAACACCATTCTTACAGCAGAGATGTTCTACAAGGAGGGTTGGATGTATGACTACAGGCAAAGCTAGAAGACTTTCAAGAATTTTAAAGGAAGGTAGGATACTTTGCGTACCTATGGATCATGGAGTGAGCGATGGACCGATAAAAGGGTTAGAAGATATAAACCAAATAGTTAAACAAGTTGACGAAGGGGGAGCGACATCGGTAATACTTCATAAAGGCTCTATTAAAGCTCTTAAGCATCAGCCGAATTTGGGAATCATAATGCATGCTTCAGCAAGCACAAGCTATGGCCCCACCCCGAACCATAAAGTTCTTGTTTCCAGCGTTAAAGAGGCGATAATGTTGGGCGCAGATGCTATATCGTTACACATCAACGTTGGCGCCAACATGGAAAATGACATGCTCATAAAGCTAGGAAAGGTTGCTGATGAAGCGGACAGATGGGGCATGCCGCTCATAGCTATGATGTACGTAAGAGGTGAAAACGTCAAGAATCAATACGATCCAGAAGCGATAAAAAAGGCTGTAAGGCTTGGAGGAGAGCTTGGGGCAGACATTGTAAAGGCCCCTTTTACCGGAAGCGTAGAAACCTTTAAAGAAGTGGTAAGAGGTTCATTGGTCCCTGTTGCTATAGCTGGCGGCCCAAAACTTGAAAGCGTAAAAGATGTGTTGCAGATGGCAAAAAGCGCGCTTGAAGCTGGAGCTATAGGTGTAACTTTTGGCAGAAACGTGTTTCAGGACAAAAATCCCAAGGCTGTGGTAAAAGCTTTAGGAAAAATTATATTTAAAAACGCGGATGTAGAGGATGCGGTAAGGACTTACAATGAAGAAAGTAATAGTTAAACTTCCTGCAGATCAAAAAAAATCAAAAGAAATAGAAGAAGCATTAAAGCAATACGGCTTAGATACTTTTATAAAGTCTTATGACGAAATACCAGGAATAATAAGGATAAAAATAGAATCGCAAAAGGATATCGAATCGCTCAAAGACTTATCAGAGAAAGCGAAGGGCGCTCTCATAGATACGTCTGATTGGAGGGTTATACCTTTTGAAAATATTATAGCTCATGCCTCAGGAAAGCTAGATATATATGCAGAGGCAAAAGGGATTCAGGACGCTATAGCTTTGAAAGGCGTTTTGGAAAAGGGCGTTGACTACGTTATAATTTCTCCAAAAGACGTCGATGAAGCGTTATCGTATGTTGAGGTCCTCAACATAGGAAGCAAAAAAGTAGCTCTAAAACCAGCCGTTGTTAAGGGCGTCAAGCTGGTTGGCGAAGGATCGCGCGTCTGCGTTGACACGATAGAAATACTAAACTCTGGTGAAGGCATGCTTGTTGGATCATTTTCATCTTTCCTGTTCTTAGTACACGCAGAGGTTTATTCATCTAAGTACACGTCGCCAAGACCTTTCAGAGTTAACGCTGGAGCTGTTCATAGTTACATCCTTGTTGACGAGGAAAAAACAAAGTACCTGTCGGAAATAAAATCGGGAGATAAGGTTCTAGTATCAGACTTTGCCGGAAACGCCAGGATAGTCTTCGTTGGCAGGTCTAAGCTAGAAAGGAGGCCGATGGTTCTTATAATGGCAGAAAGCGAAGGGCATTTTGGCACTGTCATACTCCAATACGCTGAAACCGTCTCTCTTGTAGGAGAGAACGGCAAACCTATTGCAGTAACGGAAATAAAGGAGGGGGATAAAATATTGGCCATGGTAAGCGAGCCTGTGGGAAGACACTTTGGCTTAAAGGTTGAGGAGGAAATTAAAGAGAGCTGATCTAGAATGGTAAGCATAGTTGTTTCCCTTTTAGGAAATACAATAGAAGAAATGTACAAAAAAGTCAGCAGAACCGATGAAAGAAGCCTTATCGAGCTGAGGCTGGATTCAATAAAGAGCCTTAACCCAAAAGACGTGCCGTCATATTTTGGTTCATTCATGGACAGGTGCATTGTAACTTACAGGAGTCCAAACGAAGGAGGTATGAGCAAAGATTACAAAATAGCAAACCTGATGCAGCTTATCGAGCTCATGAAGGATTATCATCCATACCTTTTTGACATAGAAGCAGAGAGCTTAAAGAGGATCTCTAACAATGTGGATGTAAGCGGGCTTAATCTCATCATATCAACTCATTATGTATTTACAAAACCGACGCAACAGGATCTTACATCCTTTATATCTGAATTTAAGTACAGGGCAAAGTACTTAAAAGTAGTAAACAGTCCTGACAACATCACGGAAGCTTTAATGATTCTGTCTTTATATTCTATGCTAGAAAAGGGTAAGCTAATAGCCTTCTCAGTAGGCGACAAATGGGCTTTTACAAGGTACCTCTCAGTGGTTCTCGGTTCGCCGCTCATGTATGCTCATCTGAAAAACGAAAGAGTTGTAGAAGGTATGCCTGAAGAGTCTGAAGCGTACGAATTTGTAAACTTTCTAAAAAATTGGCCCTTTACGGTCTGATTGGTTATCCTTTATCGCATTCGCTTTCATATAAGATAAACAACGCTGTCTTAAATACGTATGGCGACCATTATATCATGTTTGAAACAAAACCCGATGACCTTTTTTCTGCCGTAATGGGCCTTAAAGCGCTTTCTAAGGGGTTTAATGTAACTATCCCTTATAAAAAATCCATTATCTTATACATAGATTATTTGTCAGAAGATGCTGAGAGAATAGGCGCTGTTAATGTGGTTAAAATCGAGCAAAAAACGGCTACAGGCTACAACACAGACTATCTAAGCATAGTAAATTTGATGAGCGGAAGAAGGATTGAGACAGCCATGATCTTTGGGGCAGGCGGAGGAGCTAGAGCTGCCGCTTATGCGCTTTTTAAGCTTGGTTGTTCGCATTTTTTTATTTACAACAGGACAAAGGAAAAAGCGCTTTCTTTTAAATCGAAGATTGAAAGCTGGGGGGCTGTCGCTGAGGTTGAAGACGAGTCCAAAAAAGCTGACGTCTTTGTCAACGCTACTCCGATGGGGATGTATTCGAGCGATGATGCATTGATAGAATTTTATTTAAAGGGAAGCTATAAAACTGTTATCGACCTAGCTTATGACATCAATGGAACTCGCCTTTCAAGGTTGGCCCGAGACTACGTTTCTGGCCTGGACGTACTTATTGAGCAGGCCGCGCTTTCTATCGAAATCTGGAAAGGGATAAAAGTAGACAGAAGCATAATGAGGATGGCTCTTCATGAAAATAAGAGTTAGGGTTTGGGGCGGAATAAGCTTTCTTAATGCTTTGATATGTGGGAAAGGTTCAGTCATGGCCATAAACCTTCCCCTTGAGGTTGAGATAAAGAAAAGCAATGAGTGGGACTGCGATGAAACAGCAAAGGAAATATTCAAGGCTCTAGAGCTGGATGGACATTATTCTGTTTCAACTTTTTCAAAAATACCAATGGGAGTGGGGCTTAAGAGCTCAAGCGCATATACAGTGGCCATTGCTCTTGGCGCTCAAGCAATTAAAGGCCATGTAGACCCTGAGGCCGCTGTTAAAGTTTCTGCAACAGTAAGCAAGCAAATGGGAATCTCTTACACCGGTGCCTACGATGATGCCTATGCAGCAGTATACGGCGGAATAGTTATCTCTGATAACAACAGCGGCACTTTGTTAAAGAGAAAAGACGCACCACAAAAATGGCTTGTAACGATAGGATTAAAGGAAGGGATTAAAAAGACAGTTAACTGGAAAGTCATGAGTTCTTTTGCTGAACTAGGCAATATAATTGTTGATTATTTAGAAAAAGAAAAGTATTTTTCTGCTTCCATGCTAAATTCTTTGATAGTGGCAACTGCCAATGGGTATCCGCTAGATCCGATTATTACGGCTGCAAAACTCGGGTTCTTAACAGGCATTTCAGGAAACGGACCAGCTTACTTTACGATTTCCGAAGGTTCACATTACGAATTTAAAGAGATGAAAAATGTTTTTACAAGACCTGCTAACGATAAATATAAGATAGAAGTCCTTAGTGATGACGAATGAAGTTTGTGCTTGAAGGCTCACTGAACAAAGTATTGACTATTGAGCTGCCTCCGAGCAAGAGTTATGCTCAAAGGGCGCTAGTTGTGGCTTCATTAGCAGAAGGGGAAAGCAACATAATCATGCGCGAGCCTCTTCCTGAAGATGTTGTTTTAATGATAAGGGCCCTTAAAAAGATGGGAATCAAAATACGCGGAAGCACAGTTTATGGATCAAGACCAAAACCCCCATCTAACGTTCTAAACATGGGCGCATCCGGTACAGGGCTCAGATTCATGGCAGCGTTTTCAACACTTGCTGAAGACGGTTACACCATACTGACAGGAAGCTCAAGCCTGCTCAGAAGGCCTGTAGGACCGCTAGTAGACTCCATAAACTTCTTAGGAGGTTATGCGATAGCTGCTGGAGAAAACGGAAGACCTCCTGTTGTTGTCAAGGGGAAAAAAATGAGGGGAGGTAAAGTAGAAGTAAAATCCTCAGAGTCATCTCAGTATATAAGTGCCCTTTTGCTGGTATCGCCAAAGAACGAATCTAAAACTCAGATCTTATGGAACAGCAAGGTTTCAGAACATTACGTAAAGATGACAGAATATGTAATGAGCAGCTTCGGGGTTAATGTCGAGGAAGCTGACAATTATTATTCTGTTGAGCCTTCAGATTACATTCCATCAAGCTTTACAGTACCCCCAGATGCCTCGTCAGCATCTTTTTTTATAGTTCTTGCTATGCTTACAGGAAAGGAAGTAAAAATAGCTGGACTTAAGAGGGAGCCTATCCAGGCTGACCTTGAAGAAATCATAAAAGTTCTTGAAATGATGAATATAAAATACTCCTTTGATGACAAAGGAATGCTAGTTAACGGCGAGGTTCCTGACAAGCCTTTAAAGGTAGATCTCAGGAATGCTCCAGACCTCTTTCCGCCGCTATCTGTTTTAGGATGCAAAGTTCCTGTAGAAATATACGGAATATCGCACGTAAGATTTAAAGAAAGCAACAGGCTGCTCTCTATGGGTTCTGAACTTTCAAAGCTTGGGTGCAAGGCTGAATTCAAAGAGGACAAAATAAATATAAGCCCTTCTGAGATGATAAACACGGGGATAGCGTTAAAAGGCTGGAAAGACCACAGGGTTGTAATGTCTCTCTCTGTTCTATGCGCGGCATTAGGGGCAAGCTGTTCAATAGAAGGTTATGAAACGGTAAAAAAATCATTCCCAACATTTTTTGAAGAAATGAAGAAAAACGGTCTTGAGGTGAAAGTTTTTGAGCGATAACTCTTTTGGCAGATCACTTGTAATGGTAAGTTTTGGAGAAAGCCACGGAGAAGTTGTAGGGGTTTTAATTGAAGGTATACCCCCTGGAACGGTAATAGAAGAAAAAAGGATAAACGAATGGTTGTCAAGGAGAAAGCCTAACGCTTCTGTTGCTTCAACAAAGAGGAAAGAAGAAGATACAGTAGAGATACTTTCTGGTGTTTATAGGGGCAAAGCCACAGGTGCGCCGCTCGTTGCCATAGTTAGGAATAAAGGTTCAGTAGATGAATTTTATGAATTTGCAGAACAGGGCTGGGTAAGGCCAGGTCATGCAGATTATCCGGCCTATGTCAAATATAAAGGTTTCAACGATCCGAGAGGTGGTGGCAGATTTTCCGCAAGAATAACCGTGGGCTTTGTTATAGCTGGCGCTATAGCTGAAAAGATCCTTGAGCCTCTTAACATTGAAGTCGTAGGTTATACAAAGAGCGTAGGCTCCGTAGAATGTCCGGATCTAGAGCTTGAAACGGCAAAAAAGAGGTACAATTATGAGACAAGATGCCCATCTCCAGATTATGACTCTTTGATAAAAGAAGAGATGCTTAAGGCAAAAAAAGATGGAGATAGTTTGGGCGGAAAGATAAGGATAATGACGGGGAACCTTCCAGTTGGACTTGGGCAACCAGTTTTTTCTTCAATAGATTCAGAGCTTGCAAAGGCATATTTTTCAATACCGGCCGTTAAAGGGGTAGAAATAGGCGCCGGTTTCTCAGCTTCAAAGCTAAGAGGCTCACAGAACAACGACCCTTACGTTATAAAAAACGGGGTAATAACAACTTTAACTAACAACGCAGGAGGAGTTCTGGGCGGCATGACAAACGGTCAGCCCTTGATAGCAACAATAGCTTTCAAACCAGTTTCTTCCATATACAAACCTCAGAGAACAGTTAACGTTAAAGAGATGAAAGAAGGCATATTACAGTTAAAAGGGTTTCATGACGTATGTGTTGTCCCAAGAGCGGTCCCGATAGCAGAAGCCTTGACTTATTTTGTGCTAGCTGATATGGCCATCAGGGGAGGATTTATAAGTGAAAGATAGTGAGCTTTTTAAAAAAAGGGAGCAGGCCTTTGAGATTTTGTATAGAGCAATAAAATTGCTTAAGAAAAGGCGGTCTTTAGTAAAAGAAATATGGGAGATAAAGAAAGCTCACGGCTTTAAAATTGAAGACTATGACAGAGAATCAGAAATATTTAAGAAATTGAGGCCTAGCAAATCAGAAGAAAACGTGCTAAACGCTTTTCTTCTGGATTCCCTTAAGGCTCAGGGTTGGTCCTTGGGTAAGTACAAAGATTCGGAGTATGAAATAATAAATTTTTATGCAAAACAAAAAACTTTAAGCGTAGAAGAACTAAAAGTTTTGCACAGCGCTGATCGAGTGGCAATCATGGGTAGCAGAAAGCAAGTATTTATAGCCTGGCTTCTTTCTTTAAAAAGCAAAAGAATTGCGTTGCTAGAGCCTTTGGGCAGATCATGGGAAGATATAGCGTGGTCCATGTTAATCAGGCCTTATAGAATAAATGAGAACAACCTTAATGAACTGCCGTTTTTTGCGCAATCTCCTAACAGGTTTGGGTTAAAAGCAAATTCTGTTTTTGAACATAAGGGTTACTCGCTTGTGGATCTTACTTATTCATCAAAAAAGCTGGCCTTAGGCGAATCTGTTTATTTTTACTCACCAGCGTGCGTTGCTGGAACACCGTATGAATACACTATCGTGTTTTCCAATGAAAAAATGTATTTTGAAAGCTTAGCAAAAACATACAGAAAAATTTTCGGCAACACTGCAAACACGGCAAGCGTTTGTGATGAAAGCGGCTTGAAAGAAGCTTGTGAGAGAGCTGTAAGCTCATATAAGAATTTTGAAGTTTTTAAGTGGGAGGAAGGACCGTTTGTAGCTTTGAATAAAAGAGTAAAAGGTAGCATAGACGCCGCTTCATATGGTAACTATAGTGGAATTTATGTTTTGAACGTGCTTAAATTCTAAGTTTTCTAGCTGGCACTTCACAGTTTTCAAAGCTTTTGAGCTTTAATGATCGCTATCTTTAACTGGGCCTGTTGCTTTATTATTTTTGAAAACCGTTGAAAAATTGTATGCCTAAGCGGACTTTTGTCAAAATTTATAACTTTATGGCGCTCTGATCTTAAGAGGTATCTTTATTTGTAGCATTGCTTTCGTGCATTTAACG
>DAXX01000024.1 GCA_002506605.1 Thaumarchaeota archaeon UBA160 | reverse complement strand
TAAGCATATCTGATATATAACTTGGTTAAAAAAGCGTTTCTCTAAAGGATGTGATCAGTTAGTTTGAGCGATATTACTTCGCTACTCAATACTAATACAAATAAATCACGGCAATGTTTTTATAAGCAAAAGATAAAATCAAAAATGCGATTGCAAACGTATTTTGAACTTATTAACAGGATAAAGGATCATTTAAGGAAAGATTCCTCTATAGTTACTCAAAGGCTAAACATACCACCTCCAGATGTTATTATAATAGGCAACAGAACTTTTTGGAGAAATTTTAAGAGTATAGCTGACATATTAAGAAGAGATCCAAAACACATGATAATGACGATAGCAAAAGAGCTGGGAACTGCTATGATAATAGATGATGAAGGAAAAGTGGTTATATTTGGTAAAAAAGATGCCAATTCGATAAAAAATGCCCTTAATTATTACATTAAGCTATATGTTACGTGCCCCGTTTGCGGTAGCTTAGATACAAAGCTTGTTAAAGAAAGAAAGATAACGTTCTTGATTTGCGAAGCTTGTGGTGCTAAATCACCAGTTGGCTGAAAATTTTGGATTCATAATAAATGTTAAGATATCTGGAGAATATAAAGTTCTTAACGTAATAGACGAGGAGCTATTAGGCAGACGACTTAAGGAAGGCGATTTTTCTTTATATCTCGATCCAAGATATTTCTCTGGCGAAAAAGTTTATGAAAAACAGCTCAAAGATTTGTTATTGAACAACAACATAATAAACCTAGTGGGTAAGAGATCTGTGGATGTTGCTCTAAAAATGGGTTTTGGAACGAAGGACGCAGTTAGAGTTATAGATGGAGTCAGCTTTTTGATAATATATAAGTTTGTTAATAATTACTAAAATGCCTAACTTATTTAAAGAAAAGGCAAGAGTGCTAGGAATTTCTGAATCGTTTAATATAAATAGCCAATTTAGCTACATGGTTGGAGTCGTAATGAGAAAAGACTTAGTTTTTGAAGGTTTATTTGTAGAAAATCCAAAGATAGGAGGTAACGACGCTACGGAGAAGATAATAAATGGTTATTATAGTCTTAAAAGAAACGATATTTCCTGCATAATGATAGATGGCTGCATTTTGAGCATGTATAACATTGTTGATTTGTATCGTATAAAAGAAAAGCTAAACATGCCTGTTATATGCATAGCATCAAAAGAGGGTAAAAACTTGAGGGAATCTTTCATAAAAAATAACCAAAGAGACAAGCTAGAGGTTTATGAAAAGCTTGGTCCCCAAAAAAAGATATCCGTAGCAGGTTATGAATATTGGGTAAGGTTTTCAGGGATAGAGGAATTTGAAGCTAAACACATAATAAAGAGCTTCGTAGTAAGCGGCAGAACGCCGGAACCCATAAAAGTTTCAAAAATCATAGCGCGAGTTTTTATGAAAAAATCAAAAGTTTAATAAAAATTTATGCTACCAATGCCTTTTAACTAACTATTCCTTACTATTATGGCTTTTTCCTTCATAATAATACTTAAAAGATGGCTAAAAAATACTGTTAACATTAAGCTTTCGTAACGCTTTGTAAGCAATTCTTAATAAAACATTACCGCGCCTGTTCTTTTAAAGGAAAATAAACCTTAACCAAGGATAATTTCCTTTTAAGTGTGAAGAAATAGACAAAAAAGCAAGCAATAATAGTAAAGAGCTTTCTCCAATAGCTGATTCAAGCTTTTTATCATAAATTTTTGCGCCCGCACCATAAAAATAACGTTACAAAAAATTACTAAAAGCAAAAAACATTTCATAAAGATTGTTTCAGAATGTTACACTTTACTTCATTATTAGTTATAATGGAAAAATAATTATGCGGAAATAAAGCATTTTAAAAATGTTTCAGGCAACATCTATTAAGCTGAACTCTATGTTTTAATGGGTGATAAAAATGACACAGACAGCTCAACAAAATTATCCTAAGACTGCTTATGTTCTTTCGATGATAGGAGGTCTACTAATGATACTGAGCAGCATTTTAGTTACAATTGCTTTTGGAATCTACTTTGCAGTCGCACCATACCCGTATCATAGGATGATGTTCTTTGCATGGCCAGCACTAGCGTTTGGGATGATGTCATTTTTCGGTCTAATATCTGGCATAATAGTATTGGTCTCTGCATTTATGATAAAATCTAGACCTGCAGAAAGCACCACTTGGGGTATATTAATAATAGTGTTTTCCATATTCAGCTTTTTCGGAATGGGAGGGTTCGTTATAGGAGCTATCCTAGGCATAATAGGAGGAGCTTTCGCTCTATCATATAATCATCCTTAAAACAAATCTAGGATTTATAATTTTTTATTTTTATATTAAGCTTGATAATATTAGTATTCCCACTTTTTTCTACAGAGACTATCCCTCTCTGAGCCAGCCTGACTATAACTCTGTGCGTTTTCACTCTTGTAAACCCTGCCTCTTTTGAAATTTGTTTTTGTAAATATTCGCCGTCATGTTTCATCAAAATTTCAACAATCTTTTTTTCATCCGGCAAAAGAAACGAAAAGATGTCTTCTTTTTGCATACCATTAACGCTTTTTGTTTGGATCTCGGGCATGA
The DNA here is from genome assembly GCA_002506605.1 of Thaumarchaeota archaeon UBA160. GTDB lineage: Archaea > Thermoproteota > Nitrososphaeria > Conexivisphaerales > UBA164 > CAYFFZ01. The sequence goes on along the minus strand of DAXX01000024.1, from coordinate 9,034 downwards.
TCAAAAAATATATCACACCCACAGTTCCTGCCAAAGTCGAAACGAAAAAAAGAAGAAAAGATAATGGAACAAAGAATGGTATTCCTGAGGGGGCTTTTCCTGTAAGTAGTTGTAAAAAAAGCTCAGGTATATTTGGGCTTTTTTCTGTTACTGCTGCAAGCAAAAGAATCATCATACCTAAGCCAACTGCAGCTGAAACCAAAATTATAAGCAATATTTCTAGTTTGTTCAATTCTTTATATTGATTTTAATTAAGCTTACTTTAATATTTATTTACAAAAATAACTTTGTATAAAAGGGGTGAACATTTATATCAACCTTTTACTTAATGATTGTAAAATGTAGAAACCAGACTTGTCTGACTTGATGATGACTAAAAAATTCTGAATTATGCGGAATCTGATTTACAAAGACGTTCAATACTTTATCGATCTTTCTGTTTTTTATCTTTGAGGCGTAATGCTCATAAAACAAACAACTCACGCACTTCTCGTTAATGATGTTGCGAATTGCCCTAATCTAGTCGCCAAAGCTTCTAAGTTTATAGCCGCGCTTGCCTCAACGCATGGAATGCCTTTCATGTATTCAGCATAGAGTATGGGCGCTGGCGTCCCTGAGCATTCTGCCATGTGCTTTTGCTCGTTCATAAATAAGTTGCTATAGATGCTTTACAGAATGGGGACTTCAACCTAAATCTCGTTATAGTTAAAAAGCGTTCTCAGATCTTCATTGTTCAGTTTTATTTCTTTGCTTTTTAAAATGTCTTTAACGTGTGACGGCTCGCTTATTGAAGGGGCGTAAGATACTTTAAAAAAGTTTAACAAAGATAGCGCAATTTCAGAGACATTTGATCCTTTTACTTCAGAAAGTTGTTTTAGCTTGTTTAAAGTGCAACCGTAAATCAACCTGTTTTTGAAAGACATATACCCTTTTTCAGTTAATATGCCACCCGCTAACGGTGAGGCTGAAAAGACGTTTATCTTAAGCTCTTGAAGCTTTTTTACAACGTAAATGTTGTTTTTAGTAAGCGCGTTAAAATCAACTTTAATATGCTGAAGCTTTTCCAGAATATCTTCTTGGTATATTTCTTTAATATAACTAGCCTTCCATCCTATCAAACCAAAGCTATTTATCATTCCTTCATTAAGCGCCTTTTTAAAACCTTTCAATATTTCTTTTAAACTTACAAAAAAATTAGGCATTTTGACTTCAAAAACATCTGCTGGCCTTCCCAAAAGGTTTTTCAAAAATGAAACTTGCTGAATGATGTTTTCAAAGCTGGGATATATCCCATAGAAACGGGCTAAAACGAATATGTTTTTGTTCTCTTTAAGCGGCTTAAGAAAAGATTCTGTGTTTTCTAACCTGACCCAACTATCCCTTAAATCAAGAACCTTAAGCCCCGAATTTAAGAAAACTTCAAATGCTGACCGAACTCCATTAGGATTAGCCTCCAGCTTGTCTCTCTTTATCGATATTCCGCTCAATGGTTGAGCGGCCATGGTTAGCAATACTGTTATAGCGGTTTATTAACTTTCTTGAACGATTAAATAGCAAAGAATAAAAAGGCTTGCAGTATAATGCAGTTTGTGGCCGCCATGGTGTAGTGGTAGCACAGGAGCCTGTGGAGCTCCTGGCCCGGGTTCGATAGCATTTAAAGCGCCGAAATTCCCGGTGGCGGCCATATTATCTTAATCAATTAAACAAATGCTGTTTTTAAAATAAAATTGATAATAACTAAGTCTAAAAAGCTAATGTTTTTAGAACGTTAGGTTTATCAATGATAACAAATCAAGTATAGATACATGGGTAAGATAAGGGTTGCTATAGCTGGCGTTGGCAACTGCGCTTCAGCCATTGTACAGGGTGTTTATTATTATACAGATAAAGAACCTATAGGAGTTATAAGCGATAAAATAGGACCTTACAGCATTTCTGACATCGAATTTGTAGCAGCTTTTGATGTTTCAAGAAGAAAAGTTGGCAAAGATCTTTCTGAAGCCATTTTCGAGTATCCAAACTTAACTAAAAAGTTTGTAGAATTGCCAAAGCTTGGAGTTGAGGTACAGCAAGGTCCGGTCTATGATGGCGTTGCACCCCACATGGTGGAATCTTTTCAGCCTATAGAGAAAGGTTCTGATATATCATTTGTTGCAGATAAGCTAAAAGATAGCGGCGCTGACATGCTGATAAACCTGCTTCCTGTGGGAAGTGAGGAGGCAACAAGAGCCTATGCGAGGGCAGCTCTTGAAGCAAGAAAAGGTTTTATAAACGGCATACCTGTGTTTATAGCAAGCGATAAAGCGTGGGCGACAGAATTTGAAAAAGCTGGAGTTCCAGTAATGGGCGATGATGTAAAAGGTCAGGTAGGTGCAACAATACTTCATAGAACCTTAGTATCCTTGTTTCACATGAGAGGCGTCATAGTAGAAGAGACCTATCAGGTCAATATTGGCGGCAATACAGATTTTCTAAATATGACAGTTGAAGAAAGATTAAAGAGCAAAAGAATAAGCAAAACATCAGCAGTAACAAGCATTTTACCCTACGGGAAAGAACTTGAAGAAAAAGGAAAGATAAGGATCGGCCCGAGCGACTATGTACCTTTTCTTGGAAATACAAAGGTTTGTTATATATACTTGAAAGGAAAAAGCTTTGCTGATTTTCCAGTCGAGCTTAAAGTAAAGCTTTCTGTTGATGATAAATCTATGTTTGCAGCTGTAATGCTAGATGCTATAAGGTTAATGAAGGTAGCTTTAGATAAAGGTTTGAAAGGGGCACTAGTTGAGCCTTCCTCTTTTCTATTCAAACATCCACCTGTTCAGGCAAAAAGTGATGCTGAAGCGCTAGAATGGCTAAACGGGTGGCTAAAGAGCCTTGGATATTGAGCTGACTTATGTTGATGAAGATTTTATAAAGAAACATTTTCCTGTGAGGAAAAAAGCCTCTCACAAAGGTGAAAACGGAAGGGTATTAGTAGTAGGGGGCAGCTGGATTTATCATGGAGCACCATATATAGCATCGCTCGCCGCGCTCATCAGCGGCGTTGATTTGGTTTATGTAGCTGTTCCAAAACCTCTAGTAAGCACGATTAGGTGTCTTAACCCGAATTTGATAGTTATACCGTTGCCTGATTATAAATTTACAAAAGGCAGTGCAAGAAGATTGATAAAAATCATGCCGGAGGTCGATGCGGTGCTTATTGGTAACGGCATGGGAAAGGGCATAGCTGATGGTTTAAAAGTTTTTTTAAAAGAAACAACAGTGAAAAGGGTCATACTTGACGCTGACGCATTGTTACCCGATTCTCTTTCTATATTAGTTGGTTCTGGAAAGGAGTTTATTCTAACTCCCCACGAAGGTGAATTTAAGAGGATAAGCGGGATTGAAGTGGAAGGCAAGAGCACAGAAGAAAAGGCAAAGATAGTAAAAAGTTTTGCAAAAGAAAAAGGTGCTACGGTCCTGCTAAAAGGTGTAATAGACATAATTTCTGATTCAGATGAACTTTTTCTTAACTCGACTGGCAATGCAGGTATGACAGTAGGAGGAACAGGAGATGCTCTTGCCGGTTTGACAGCCGGATTTTTTTCTAAAGGGGTAAAAGCTGTAGTTGCCTCAGCCTTAGCGGCTTTCATAAATGGCGCTGCAGGAGATGTTGCGCTTAGCGAAAAAGGGCTCCACTTTACTGCAACAGATCTAGTAAATTTTTACCCTAAAATCATGAAAAAATTTGATCGTTTGATTTAAGTTACCTTAATACCTTTTTGCCTAGCTGTGCTGGCTCTAGGTTAAATACTATTGTTTTAAGCACTGTCATCTCATCTATGCTGTAACCAACACCTTCTCTCCCAGTTCCTGAATTTTTGTTCCCGCCAAATGGAAAATATCCAAGCCCATGTTTCGGCATGTCATTTATGGTTACTTCCCCAACCTGTAACCCTTTAGCTACCTTCCATAGCTCATAAAAGTTGTTTCCGAAAACACATGAATCAAGACCATATTCGCTCTTTTTTGCTAAGCTGAGAGCTTCGTCCACATTATTTACTTTATGTATCGGTATAACTGGTCCAAATATTTCTTCCCACAGTATTCTCGCATTTTCTGGGACATCGTATAAAACTGTTGGCTGTACATATGTTCCTTCAACATTACCGCCTAGCATTATCTTAGCACCTTTTTCTACAGCGTCATCTATTAACGACTTAATTCTTTGTGCGGCGCTTCTTGAGATTACAGGTCCTACCTTTACAGCAGGATCTGTTAATGGGTTTCCCAGTTTCCATGTTTTTGCTTCTTCTATTATCAATTCTACAAGCTTATCAGCTATTTCTTTTACAGGAAGGACTGCACTAATTGCGTCACACCTCTGCCCAGCGTTTGACAGCGAGCCTGAGACTATTTTTTTAGCAGCTGTCTTTAGATCGGCATCAGCAAGTACAATACAATAAGCCTTTCCGCCTAGCTCTAGATGAAGCTTCTTTATGCCTGCGACAGAGCTTATGGATTTTCCTGTGCTTGTGCTTCCAGTAAAGCTTATCATTCCAACATCATTGTGAGCTGCAAGGGCGTTGCCTACTACAGAACCAGGCCCAGTTATTGCTTGTATAGTGCCTTTGGGAAATCCGGCCAGATTGAGTATCTGTACAAACATAAGCGTTGAAAGCGGAGTTTCGGATGTTGGCTTTACCACAACGCTGTTAGCCGCCAGAAGGGCAGGTATTATTTTAGATGCTGGTATGTAAAGCGGATAGTTGAACGGGCCTATTGCTCCTACAACGCCTATAGGTTCTCTTATAACCAAGGCAATCTTTTGCGCTGTATCCTTTGACCAGTCCCCTGGGATGTATTCGCCAAATATCTTTCTAGCATCTTCCATAGTTAGCTTCATTCTAAGAAAAAGGGATTCAACTTCGCCCTTTGCACCTTCTTTTGTCTTTCCTCCTTCAAGCATTAGTACTTTAATGAAGTCTTCCTGATGTTCCATAAGCAGATGCCTGGCTTCTTCCATTAGTTCTATTCGTTCTATCCCAGCTATTTCTCTTATCTTATATTGGTTTTCTTTAGCAGACTTTACCGCCCTGTTAACGTCTTCTACTGAAGCTTTATAGACATAACCTATTAGGCTGTCATCCACAGGAGATCTAAGCGGATCTTTTTGTGGGCTGCTTACCCATTTTCCGTCTACGAAAAATTTAAAATTTTTTACGCCGTTTTCAGAGTCAAAAAGCTCGCTGAACTCATGTGAAAGCTCTAATTCAGCAATTTTTTCGCTTGATAAATTGCTCATGTTTAGCTTTACTATTTAGGTATCTTATTTACTTTTATTGCTTTTTTTAAAAATTGGAGCAAAATAGGAAAAAATTAATATTTAGCCCTTTTAAAAAAAATTATGTGAAAAAAAGCGGTTTAGGACCTTTGGAAATTAAAATATTATCAGCTCTATCAGAGCTTAATGAAGGTACCGTAAAACAAGTATATAACGAGCTGCAAAAAAAAGATGAAAACCTTGCTATAACAACTGTAGCTACGGTTCTTGATAGGCTATACAAGAAAAATATTGTTGAAAGGACTCTCATAAATGAAGGAAAGCCATCATACGTTTATAGGATTTCTTCTAACATATTTAAAAATGAAAAGGCTATGTCTCTTGTAAGAGATTTTCTGCTGGCTTTTAAAGAGCCTCTAAAATTTTATTTTGCCGAAAATAGCGATTTAACTCCAGAAGAGCTAGAGAACATATTCAAGGCTTTAGAAGAATAAATTGATATTTATAACTTTTGTAAAGTTATTTGGCTATATAATAATCATAAGACCATTAATAATTAAGCTAAGCATTCTAATATCAATAATTGGCTTGCTAAGCTTTCTTTTTTTAAAAGATAAAAAATCTTTTCTCGGAAAGCTTTTAATGTCCTTTTCTTTATTTTCTTTAATACCTTATATATTGATAGATTTGAAGTTCATAATAGAAGAGTTTATGGTATTTGCAAGAGATATCCTTTCAGCTAGGATTGACCTTCTTGTGGACGTTCTTAGAAGGTTCTGGCTTGTAGAACACGACCCAATATTCTGGGGGGTTTCTATAAGCGCGTTAACCATGATGTACGGTATAATGTCAGCTCACAAGAAACCTTCCCTTAAACCGCTAAACGATCAAGAAACAGTAAAAATAGTAAATGAAATATCAAGGCTTTTGAAAATACCCACACCTCAGGTTTATGTGTTGAATACTGAAGAACCGCAGCTTTATACAAACGCAGATAGGTCAAAACCGTACATAGCTATATCTGTAGGTGCTTTTGAGACCTTCAGCAAAGAGGAACTCATAGCAGCAATAACTCACGAGCTAGCTCATATAGCTAATAACGATAATGAAAACTTTTTGTTTTCGTTAATTTCTTTAATCGGCACCTTATTCAACTTTTTGAACCTGCTAAATCCTTTTTTGATAAAAAGGGAATCTGAGTATGCTGCAGATGAAACAGCCGCAAAATTAGTTGGGGTTGAGCCTTTGATAAATGCGCTTTTGAAAGTTTCAGGCATTTCACCACGCTGGCGAACAGGAACCGGGTTTATACCTTCTAAGTTCGAGCTTTTAGCCTTTACACCATCTATAAAGAAAAGAATAAAAAGGCTGTTGAATCTTTATAAACAAGGTTCTCTGCCTAAACTTGGACCAGTGTTTGTTGAACTCTCGCAATAAATAGTTTGATAAATACTTATCAAGAAAGATAAATTTATTAAAGATAAGGCTACAAGAATATTTGTGAGTTATATTATTTACGATGTGTTGGTTACGGCGCTTTTTATTTTATGGGTCATGTTAATCATTGTTGTCATTTCAAAAAAGGTTTACAATTATGCGTTATCTAAAAAATATAGTGAGACGTCCGCAAGATATCTGAGCAGGAAATCTATACATATATTAGCAGGGGGAGTTGTAGCAATTGTTGTTCCTTTTGTTTATAGGGAACCAATTACTCCGTTTGTATTGAGCCTGATTTTGACTTTACTTCTTTTTTATAACAGAAAACAGAAAAAAATGATGAGTTGGTTTCAAGAAACAAGCAATTTTTACGAAGTTGACTTTACCTTGATGTGGGGTTTTTCCATACTTATAGGCTGGTTTTTCGATAGAAACCTGTGGTTAGGAGCGCTTCCTGCAATTTACATGTCAATAGGCGATGGTATTACAGGCATAGTTAGAATAATCGTTTCTAAAAAAAGGTATAAAGGCGTTGAAGGTAGCTTGGCTATGCTTGCATCTATAGCCCCGTTTAGCGTGATATTGGGTTATGGCGGCCTAATTTCGGCCATAGCGGGAACTTTAGCAGAAAAGCAAAACATTATAGATGATAACATTGCGGTTCCGATAGTTTCGCTTTTGACTCTTATTTTATTTAGGTTGTTTTATCCACAATTGCTAAAAGGATTTTACTGACATAATATTTTTATGGAGCTGTCTTTTACTTTAGCTCAAATAAGGACAGAAAAAGAGAAAGAAAAAAATTTGGAAAAAATAGAGACCATTATAGAAAACTCGAAAGATGATATAATAGTATTCCCAGAGTTTTCAAACTTTTATGTTTCAGATCTAACGCCTGAAGAAGTTTATAAAAATGCAGAATTTGATGAATCTGATTTTTTAAATAAAGTAGCTGCAACAGCCTTACAAAACAAAAAATGGGTAATATTGGGCGTTTATGAAAAAAGTGAAGAATTTCCAAAAACTTACAGCACAGTTTACGTTATAGGACCCGATGGAAAAATTAAATTAAAATATAGAAAAACACACCTTTTCGAAGCTCTTGGCTATGATGAATCTATATATTTAAAACGTTCAAATAATAAATTTAAAGTTTTTGAAATAAATGGAATTAAAATTGGACTTTTGATTTGTTACGAGATTAGGTTTCCAGAGGTAGCTAGAAGCTTGGCTTTAAGCGGGGCTGAAATTATAATAATTCCTAGCGCGTGGTTAAAAGGATATAATAAAGAAGAGCAATGGCTTACTCTGGTAAAGGCTAGAGCCATGGAAAATACAGTCTATGTTTTGACTTCTAATCAGATAGGAAACATCTATACTGGCATAACTCTTGCAGCGGATCCTATGGGAATAATAAAGGCAAGAGCTAGCGAGATCGAAGAAACAATTGAGGTCAAAATAAGTGAAGACAGGTTAAAAAGCGTTAGAAAAAATATTCCGTTGCTTGAGCAAAGAAGACCCGAACTTTATGAGCTTTGTTAATCATTGCCACGTTGCAGGATAACGGTTATCAAGTCATTCTCTTGCTACGTTTATCTTTCAGAGCAGACCAGCGCGGTTAAAGTGCTAAACTTTATTATAACGAAAATTATGTATCTATAATGTCTGGTAAATTTTTTTCGAAAAATGTAAATTGTCTGCGCAGTTAGCAAACTTTATGCAAGAAGCCCCAAAATGTCCTAACTGCAAAAGACCATTGACGTATTTAAAAAGGGTTTGTACAGAATCTACAGAATATGAACTTTCAGTAGATGGCTGCTATGAAAAGGCTGAAACTAAAAAAGAAGACTGTAGCGGATTTGTATGCCCTTATTGTGGATATTTAATTGCTGATGATGAAACTAAGGCTATAGAATTTTTAAGACAAAGCAAGTGAAAAGATCTAAAAAATTGCTTGCAAAAATATTGAAAATGCGTTCAAAAATAGACATATAAAAACCATCTGGCATAACAGGTCTATTAGCAATTTAATAACTTTGTTATAATAGCATGAAACATAATATAAAACTGCATAGGCTTTGGCAGATTATGTAGGAAATTGAAAATAATAAACAGCATTAGATAAAATGCATTTTATAAATCTTATAGCACGAAGGGCTACTTTCGAATAAGCAAAAAATCCTGCTTGAGCTTCTTTGACTTCCTCCCCGCCATAAATAGCGAAGGTTCCCCACATAGATTCGGGTTTACATATCTCATCTGAGGGGCAGTCGAGAGGCTCAGAGCCATCCCATTTAGATTCATGATTGCAATAATATCACGATCATT
>DAXX01000045.1 GCA_002506605.1 Thaumarchaeota archaeon UBA160 | reverse complement strand
ATTATACATTATGCAACAAAGGAGAAAAAATGAAAAGATAAAAAAGATTATAAGCTTCTTCTTCTATCTTATTTAAGAAGCGGGGTGGGGGAGCCAGGTCTACCCCGCCGGGCTCATAACCCGGAGAACGGTGGTTCAAATCCACCCCCCGCTAAAGGTTTTGCATTATTCAGGTGGTGGCAGTGATATCTGTAGCAGCTTAACGTGCTCTTCTGTAAGTTTCTCTTCTTTAAACTTTGAAAGCTTTAATGTATCTTCAATCTTAATTTTGTGGAAGAGGAAAAGTTTGTTTTGTAGATCGGCCGTAAAAACACGAATTTCCTTTAAAGAGGTCAAATAATCTTTTAGCTCCTTTTCAGAAAGAATGTTAGAAAGCTGTTTGGTCGCGAGCCACGCTCTCACATGAATTGCAAGAGCGCCCTTAAAGCTAAATCTTCTAAGTGATTCTATGATTTTCTTAGTCATTTCAGAAACATAAGACATTTTCTGTTCTCCTCCTAAGGAAATATAAACAGCATCAAAACCGCCTTTAGCGATCTTTTCTGAAATTTCGTTTAATTTATTCTCTTCATAAACAAAGACCATCCCAGCTTCATTTTTATAACCGTAGAGACTCAAGTAACTTGAAAGAAGGGCAGCACTCATTGCAGAACATATTCTGTCAGGATATGTTATCACCGCTACTTTTTTGAAACCTTCAAGAAGGTTTTTACCTACTAGATAACCCGTTAAAGATCTCAAGTATATTTCCTCTTCTAATGAAGCTCTACTTATTGCATTCATATTAATTTATTAATAATAACAAATTTTTTAATTTTTCTTTAATTCTTTAACTGAAAATGTACATCATTAAACAAAATATATAAAAAAATGCTCATAAACAACTAAAAAAGATGCTGCTCAAATAAGATTCTTAGTAAAAATTAAAGTGCAGATCGCTCCTGTCAGCTTTATGAAAGCTTGATCCAATAAAAGCATTAACGGAAGCGATCCGCAATAATGGTATATTCAAACGAATTAAACTATAAAGAAAAAGCGTTGGNNATACATGGGCATTTGAAGCTCTTGGACTTGACTTGATCGCTATTACGAAACTTTAGATAAGAGAATCTGAATATGAGGATTCTTCAAAACATTAAAGAAAAACTAAGCATTCTTCAACAAAATAAATACAAAAAGCTCACATAAAAACGCTAAAAATGCTGGAACTATTTATTGCCTTTTATGGCTTGTTCGGATTTTATAAAGGTATAGACTAAATTCCTTTATTAATAGATGTTTTTTATTTGATCAGCATCTAAAGGATGTATAGGTAAATTTTTAAATAGATAGATTTATTATCTTTCTACATATGCCACATTATAAAGGTTATAGAAGAAAAACACGCAAATTATTAACTTTAGAGCATAAAAGAGGGCTGTCTTATTTATTAAACGAATATAAGCCGGGAGATAAAGTTGTTATAAAGATCGATCCATCTCAACCTAAAGGCATGCCACACAGAAGGTTTCATGGACGTGTAGGAACAGTAATTGAAGTAAGAAAAAGATCTTTAGTTGTAGAAGTTCAAATTGGTAATAAGAAAAAAACGCTTTATACAAGGCTTGATCATGTTTTACCGTTTCAGGGTGAAAGTTTAAATGAGAATGATAAAAAATAAAAAGATAACAATTCATGAAGCAAAAGAAATATTATCTCAATCTACAGGGGAAATGGATGAATTGCAAAAAAGAACATATGAATATGTTAATGTGTTTTCAAAAATAAGCGGCGAAGATGCGAGAAGGCTCATAGAAGCGTTGGAAAAAGAAATAGGATTAGAAGAAGAATATGCGATACAATTAGTTAATATTATGCCCAAAACTCCTGAAGAAATAAGAACTTATCTTTTAGGTTGGAAAAAAATAGTTCCAACTGAAACTCTTATTAAAATAAATGAAATTCTAAACAGCGTTAAAAAGTAATTTAAATACCTCATCGTTTTTTAATGCGTTAATTATTTGATTTTTATCAACAGCTAACTGAACTTTCTTTGATCTTCCATGTCTGCCTCTATTTATTATTGGTGCTGTTACTAGACCTAACATATCAAGTTCATTTATTATTGCGCTTATTCTTCTTTCTGTTAAAGGTTGCAGACCTAATTGATTGCAAACTTCTTGATATTTTAGATACACATGACCTGTAGTTTCTCCATTTGCAAAGTTAGCAATAGAAAAAATTACAGCTTTTTCATGAATTGGTAAAGAAGAAATTGCTTCCTGTACTTTATCTTTTTCTATATTTTTTAACGCTTCTTCTACATCCTTTACATCAATTTTATTACGCCCTTCTCTTTCAGCTAGCTCTCCTGATACTCTGAGAAGATCTACAGCTCTTCTCGCATCTCCGTGTTCGCTACCGGAATAAGCGGCAATAAGATTTATTATGTCTTCTCCAACCGAATTTTCTACAAAAGCTTCCTTCACCCTATCCTTTAAAATTTCTTTTATTTCTTCTACTGTATAAGGAGGAAAGAGTATTTCTTCTGATCTTAAACTACTCTGAACCCTGCCTTCAAGGTATTCCATAAATTTTAGATCGTTAGAGATACCTACAATTGTTATAAAGCTATTAGAGCCGTTTTTAACAGTATATACACTATCATATCTTGTAAAATCGTATAGTATATTATTCCCCATGTCCCTTTTTGCTGGATTGTTAACCAAAAAATCTATTTCGTCTAGAACCAAAACTAGTTTTGTGCCTTTATTTACTAGATGATTAAATATTCTTTTTTCTACTTCACTTAAAGATAAACCGGTAAATGGAATTTTTATACCCATATAATCTCCAATTTCACTTAAAACTCTATAAAGCGTTCCATCTATTCTACAATTAAGGTAAATAAAAATTGTATTTTGATCGTTTATATGCTCGCGAAGTTTATTAATTACATATCTAGCTACCATAGTTTTGCCTGTTCCAGTCTTTCCATAAAGTAAAAGATTTGATGGTTTAGCCCCTCTAATAATAGGTGAAAGTATTTCTGCCATTTTTTTTATCTGATCTTCTCTAAAAAGTATTCTTTTTGGTATATAATCAATATTTAACACCTCACGGTTTTTAAATATCGATTTTCCTGATGAAACCTTGTTAAATATATCATCTAAAAATTCAGACAAAAACACCTACACCCCTTAATTTCTTTTGCATCTTTTTAACAAATGTAATATTTTAAAAAGCAATTAAAAAGATAAAAATAAAAATACTTTTACAAATAGTTAAAATTTCTAAATAAAATATCATATTAAAAAAATAACGAATAAAAGTAATAATAGATACAGTCGAAAAACAGGGGTGTAGGGGTCAGTTTACATAAGTATATGTTTGTTTTGAGAATATCGGTCTCATTTTTCTTTAAATTTATATTGAAGTTGTTTATATTATTATTCCTTTTAATGACATTAGCTACTCAATAGCTTATAAAAGATGTTTGTAGTGAAAGTTACCACCATAATATAGTAGATGTTTATGAATTTATTTGCTTGTTTATTTTAGGCTAGGCCATACTTTTACATGTAAAAGTATTGTTTTTTAGAATTATTTAGATGGAGTAAGTTTTTTAACATTCTTATGGAGGTTGTTTTATATGACTATAACAGTTAAATTTTTGTTAACAAAACTAATTTATGAAGAAAAAACTAACCCCTATATTTCCACTGGAGCAAATGCAGCTTTATTATCAATTATTAACTGTAAACTAACCCCTATATTTCCACTGGAGCCACTAGAAACTTAAATATTATTAATGATTAAATATAATCAGTTAACCAAAAGTTAATGTCATAATCTTGAAGCAAAGATATTGATAACTTGTTAACAAAAATTACCAAATATATTTATTATTTAAAATTGTTAATAAAAACAAAGAGGTTTGCCAAAGAAGGCCATAAAATTAGAATTTGAGGATGAAAATGGTGCCAAGTATTCGTTCAAAGTAGAGGGGAATATAGAAAAAAATAAAGTGCTAAGGCTTCTTGAGTTGTACGATCTTCTCTCTTCTTCAGATAATGTAAAAAATAACGAAACAGAAAATAATATAGAAAAAGATCTTTACAGCACAATAAAATTTATAATCAAAGATTTGCCTTTAACTGGCTTTACATCTAAAGAAATTCAAAACGTGTTAGAGGATCGCTATAAAATAAGCGTAAAACTACCAATAATTTCAACTTATTTAAGAAGAATGTATGATAAAGGTGAGCTTTCAAGGAAAAAAGTAAAACGAGAATGGGTTTATTTCTATAAAGAAATCGAAAAAATCGTTTTAAAAGACAAAAAAGCTAAAAATTAAAAACCCAACCTCTTTTTTCTACTTTGACACCGTTATTTAAATATACTCCGCTTCCCTTTTCTACTTTGCCTATTTTAAAAATTTTTACTTTATGTTTTTTTGCCAGTTTATTTAAAATGTAAGCTTTCTCTGGTTTAACTGTGAAGACCATCTGATATTCTTCTCCGCCATAAAGAGAATCGTTTAATGGATCTCTTCCTTCAGATTCAATTAATTTTTTAATATAATTACTCATCGGATAGCCATTTAATACAATTTTTACATTACTTTGTTGAGCTATTTCATTAAGAGTATAAGCCAAACCATCGCTTGAATCCATAGATGAAGTCACATAACCTGTATTTATAGCTTCGATGTTAAAGTTAACTGATGGAGCAGGTTCATAAACCGCTTTTAATGCCATATTTTTTAATTTGTCGTTAACAATTGGTTTTTTGTTAAGAAGATAATCTAAACCTATTGTTGTTAATCCAAAATCACCAACAACATAAACATCATCGCCTTCATGCGCCCCACTCCTTAAAACGCGCATTTTATATCTCCCTACCATTATACAATCTATAACGGTGTCGTTAGCTTTATTGACATCTCCTCCAATTAAAGTTATATTATACCTTTCAGTCATTTCTTTTATTCCTCTTAAAATTTCAGAAACATATTCATTTGTTATACCTGCCTGAAATGCAAAACTCAGCATCATTAATTTTGGTTTTACCCCCTTAGTGGAAAGGTCTGAAAGAACGGCTGCAACCGATTTTCTTCCTATTTGGAACCCGTTCATACCTTCAGGTATATCTGTACTTTTAACAAGCATGTCAACTTTGTACGCCCAACCGTTTGCTAAATAAGCTACATCATCTGTTAAAGGATGGTTACGAACTTCAAACATTTTGCGAATCATTTCTATTATTTCTAATTCGTTCAACAGTCTCACCTCAGCTAACTTTACAAAATCCATACGTAAAATTAAAACGTTTGTTAATAATAATCAATTATTCTTTGAACTGTTTAACAAAAAGATAAATCTGTTGATTGCCTTTTAATTCTTCTAAGACGCGTTCGGCAATTTTTTTAACTGGATCTTTTAATCCAACTCTATCCTCTATATCTTTAAAACTCGTAAAAGGTTTCTTTTCTTTTTCTCTTATTATAGCATTCATAAGAGTTTTACCTATACCTGGTATTAATTCTAAAGAATTTAATCTAGGAGTTACCGGCATGGCCGCATTAAAAAAAGAAACAAAACGCTGTTCGTTTTCTAAAACAATAGTTTCAATAGCCTGTGGCAATGTATTTTTTGCTATTGATGATAGTTCATCATATTTTAATTTTCCCAAGACGCTTAATATCTTTTCTCTTCTATCTTTACTAATATTAACTTTTTCCAATATAACAAAGTTTGCTCCAGGTATACCTAAAAGCTCAAGTAACATAAAGTAATCATTACCTATTGCCTGCACTATAGTACCTCTTTTACCCTTTATCGTTAATGATTCAGAATTAGGTTTAAAATCTAAAACATATGCTACACTTTCATATTTTTTCTGCTGTGTTTGCAATTTCTAATATAAGATAAAACAATATATTATAAAAGCTTACCTACAAAGCAGAGTTAATAAGGGTTCATAAAAAATTTAAAACCGATTTAGCGGATCTTAGTGTTCCAAAAGATCTTATTGGAACTAGCTCATAACCAAACTTTTTTGTATAACGTATTGCAAAATATAATAGTTGCGGATTAATATCATAATACCTGAATCTTATAAGAACAAATCCTTTTTTATTTATATCAATGAGTTTTATGTCTATTCTAAACATCGCAAAAAGTCCCATTAGTTCTTTTAATGAAGCTGTTATACCTTCGGTTATATTTATATGATTTGTTTCTTCAGGGTAAAATTTGACAAGCACGTATCTAGTTCTAAACTTTCTCAAAGTATCTTTCATCTCCTACTAAACTTTCAAAGCTATTAAAAAAGTATTTATATAGCTTTTTGTTTTCAGCGTTTTTTTCGCCATAAAAAAACTCTAACGCATATTTTAAAACCAAAGGTGGAACAAAATCATGTGAACTTTTAGCGCCACTACCATAAAGCAGCGGCAACGAGTAAACTTTGCTTAAGGATCTTATAAAATTAAGATGTGAAATGCTGTCAGCAATGAAACTGTTAAAGTCGGCTATTATTGCAAAAACCCTGTTTGGATGTTTTTTAACATATTCTATTACAACTCTATAATTCTCTGCATTTGCAACAACAATCGGGCCTTTAAAATCTTTAGTTGGTTCATATTTATATTGATATATTTTAATTGTAGATATATTGGTTTTCTTATCAAATTTTTCTGTTAAGATAATTTTTACTCCATTTAGTTTGCTTAGGTTTAAAAAATCAGAATCAACTAGTTTTACATAAAAGTCCGCATTATTGATCATTTTACTTTTAATAAACATACATATCTGCGTGATTTTTTGAACAATAAAAATTTATCTGAACACAGTTTTTGCGAAAAACATTCACTTCTGGCGTTAAACCTCGTTTTTATTAATGGTAAAATTTATAACAAATGTTTTACAATTATTTTCTATGGCAACCGCATATGTATTAATAAATACAGATATGGGTTATGAAGCAGAGGTTTTAAAGCAACTAAAAGAAATGCAAGGCATAAAAGAAGCATACTTGGTATATGGCGTGTATGATATAATAGCTAAAATCGAATCAGACACAATGGAACAGGTAAAAGAGATTATTACGTGGAAAATAAGAAGATTGGATAAGGTAAGATCTACTTTGTCAATGATTGTAATGGAATAAACTAGAAAATAATATTATAGCTCAAATTTTGGCATAATTCATAGTCAATTTGCACGTGGATCTTAATTAAATATAAACTAAAAATTATTAAAAGGCATAAGTGAACAATTTTATCACAATGCTATACATAATAGGTTTGGGTGTAGATCCCAAGAATACGGCTCCGGCATTTATAAAACGCTCTTGTAAAATTTGCGAAAAAAATTACATTGATACCTATACTACAATTATTGCGGCTGAATATTTAGAATGGATAAAAAAAGAGCTCAACGCAATTCCAGCTAACAGGGAGACTCTTGAAGACGTAAAAAATTTTGTTGAAGAAGCTAAAGATAAAAACGTTTGTCTATATGTATATGGCGATCCTTACATTGCAACAACGCATCAATCACTGCGTATTTATGCCGCCGAACGAAAAATTCAAGTGAAGACAATTTATTCTTCAAGTTTTATAAACGCGATTTTTGGAGAAACCGGTTTGCATATTTATAAAATTGGTTTTGTTGGATCACTAATAAAAGGAGATATAAACTCAAGAAATTATATATACAAACAGGTAGGGGCAGCGCTTGAATTAAAGAAACATTCAGTAATTATTCCTACTGGATATGAGGGAGATTTAAAAAGTTTAATATCTGAATTAAAACAGGCTGAATTAAACTTTAAAGAAAACACTTTTGCAGATAATAGGTTCCTTATTTTCATAAGCAGAGCCGGAACAGATGATGAAGAAATTATAAGTGGAACTATTATGGAACTATTTAAAGCTAAAACTGCAATTAACGAACCCTTTGCGCTTATAGTTCCAGGCCTGCTTCATTTTAGCGAGGAGGAAGTTTTAAAAAAAGTGCTTAACATATCAGTTTTTCAAAACATTAAACCGTCTACGATAGAAATAAGGGCTCAAAAAGTAATTGATAAATGCAAATTGGCTATAAGTAATGCACAAACAGAAGGTCTAACTAAAAAATATAAAGATATATTTGAAAATGCAATACTGTATATACAAGACGCAGAGGTAGCCAAACAAACAGGAGATCTTGCTACCGCTCTAATGCAAGCTTCATATGCAGAAGGGTTAATCGATGCGTTGCGTTTTTTAGGAGAAAACATTAAATGGGAATGACTTTAAGTGAACAAAACGTCATAGATTTTTATTAAGTATTTTAGAAGTGCGCTTAAGTTAATCTATTGAGATTATCAATTCGCCGCGCCGCCCTTGTCTTAAAAGTTCTACTATATTTCTTGGAACGTTTATAGCTGCCACAGAGCTTCTTATAGCCAACGTTCTTTCGGAAATAAAAGAGCTCCTCCTTATGACTATATCTGTTGGATGAGATAAAGTTAGATCGTTATGGCCAAATCCAAAAAAACTAAAACTCAAATCGTCTACGATCAAGTTAAAATCTATACGCCCTCCAGATTTAATTTTATTCTTCATTGCTTCAGGTAAATCTTTAACGCTAGCAGAGCTGTTGATCCCTATAATACAATCGCCCTTTAAAGTAAGATAAGGTTCTTTTGTTATTTCTAAAGTTGTTTTGTGTTTAGCAGTTATATTTGGATGTCCTGTAAATTCTACAACAAACTCCAATTTTAAGCCTTATAAAGTAACTCAGTAAGTTCAAACAGCTTTCTATTATATTCGTTCTGTGGAAATTCCTTTAGATATTCTATAGCTGAAACATATTTTTCTTCTAAAAGTTGATTTAAAGATTTTTGTTCATTTTGCGAAAGTCTGTTTATTAGTTCGTTTAGAATGTGTTTCTTGTCTTTTAAATCGTCCTTTATTTGATATATAATACCGAGATTTTCACCAAAACAATAAGCTTTTTCAGCGAATTGAGGATTCTTAGAAAGCAACGCGCCAAGTTTTGCTGAAGCCGCAAACAAAGAAGCGGTTTTGTAATCTATAACCTGTAGATAATCGCTTAAACTAACGTTTTCTTGGCTATTAAAAAGAGCAAGCTCTTTAAACTCGCCTTCGCTCATTTTAAGACTAGTTTTTGCAAGTATTTCCGTAGCTTCTGGAATTTTGTACTGGTTTATAAGATCTATAATAATACCAAAGATGTAATCAGTTATAAGCAACGCATTATCATAACCATAAATTTTATAGAAAGGAACTCTATCTCTTCTTATTTCTTCTTTATCTATAAAATCGTCATGAATCAAAGATAAACTATGCATCAATTCTATAGAATAACTCGCGTTTAAAACATCAAAACGTTCACCAAGATTTTTGTTTATCAAAATAAGTATAAGAGGCCTTATTCTTTTGCCGCCTCCAAGAGCATAATTTACCATTTTAATAAGTTCGTTATCATACGCTAATAATTTGCTTCTAAATCCATTATCAAAATTAGGCATGACACCGGAAATCAATTCATTAAAGACGCTCTCAATTTGCATACTTTTGCACCTGATCAAAGAAAGCAAAAACGTATTTTTAAGTGTTATAATCATTTTATAAATGTTGTAATGTATCAAATATTGATATGCCTGAAACTAACCATTTATCAAAAAAGTTTTTTGAACAATTAAAGTTAAAGCTAAATTGGGCTAAGAATAATTAACTCTATGCTTTCAAAAGAAAAAAGAGCTTTAGTTGCTGAAATTATGCGCAGAGGCGGGACATTACTTGCCGAACCTTGCCCAAAATGTGGTGGAATCATGATAAAATATAAAGGGAAAACTTTTTGTCCAAATTGTGATAATATAAACAGTTTAGAAGAACTGGAGGGTAAAACAGAATCAAAGCCTACAGACCTTCAAGAAATAAACGAGTTGATATTAAAAAGGCTCCTCAGCGTCTTAAAGCAACAGACAGATGATGAAAAAGTTTCAATTGTAGCTTTGAATTACCTTAATGCATTAAAAATTTTAAAGGAAATGCAAACAAAAAATGAACGTTGAAATTTTGAGACTTTTTCATAGGGCAGAAAGGGACAAAAGAGTCACTACTCACTGCGGCCTTGTAGGAAGAGCTTTTGGCGCTTCAGGTATGTATATCTATGGTGATAAAGACGAAAAGGTAGTATCTTCTATACAAAAAGTTAACAAGGCGTGGGGAGGTAAATTTTTTGTAAAATATATTGATAATTGGAAAACCTTTATTAAAGAAGCAAAAAATGAAGGCAAAACTATAATAAATTTGACCATGTATGGCATACCGCTTCCTAACGTTTTAGAAAAGCTAAAAACAGAAAATAACAATTTGTTAGTAATTATAGGATCTGAAAAAGTACCCATTGACGTATATATGCTTTCAGACTATAATATATCAATAGGAAACCAACCACATTCAGAAGTTGCAGCGTTAGCAGTCTTTTTGGATCGCATTTTCAATGGTTTAGAATTTTACAAAGAATTTGAAGATGCAAAACTAAAAATCGTACCACAAGAAAAAGGGAAAAAGATAATTCAACTAAATAACAAAGATTTCAAATAGCCAAAAGTGACTGATGGCAAAATCTTTGCAAGCTTCAAAACTAACGAAGGATCTTCAAGCACTTTTTTTATTAATTTAGAGTGATAATCAAACTCATCTTCTATAAAACTTATATTTTTTTCATGTAATACATCTGCAAGTTTAAGTATTGCGGAATCATCTAGCATTTCATAAACATTCCTTATTTTAACTTGTTGTAGGAGATCTTTTCCAGGTCCTCTTTCGTAGTACATGTTGTTATAAGTAGCAAGAGCATCCTGTGCTGCCAAATTGCCTGCAATTTTTCCCCCGAGACTACCAAAAATTATACCGCCACCAGTAATAGGTTTAGTCTGACCGCCCGCATCTCCTATCATAACGTAATCGTTTGTATTAGACTGATAATAAGGCCCTCCGATTATCAAATAAGAGCTTAAAACTTTTATCGCTTTCCCATTTAACTTTAATTTTTCTAAAATTTTTTTAGCGGCCAGAATTGCAGAGTCAGGACCCCCTGGCGCTCCTATTTTGGCAAGCCCATCATCATATGGTATGTACCATCCAAACAATTTAGGATATAGTTCTTTGTTTATATAAACGGCAATCCCATCATAATACTCATCTTTTAGGGCAAACATAAATTGTGTAACCAAAATTTTTCCTTCTTTTTTTGGATAATAACTGCTACCTGCGGCATTTATTACATATTTAGCAATAAACCGTTTACCTTTTGTGTAAACAAAATTTACGCCGTTTTCTTTTTTATAAAAAGCATATGATCCTAAAACTAGTTCAGAGCCATTTTTTACAGCAAATCTTGCTAACTTTTTGTCCATAAGTTGCCTATCTATTTCAACTAAGTTACTGTTTTTAAAAGAAAATTCAAACAGCGAGTCTTTTATAATCAAAACACCTTTATCTATTTTTCTTTTAATTATGTTTTTATCATCTATTATTTTGTTTAATCCATTTTCACTTATAAGACCACCACACGTCTCAGGTATTCCAATTTCTGTGTCTTTTTCTATGAGCAAGACCGTTTTTCCTGCGCGAGCCGCTTCCGATGCGGCAAGTGACCCTGCTGGTCCCGCCCCTATTACAATCACTTCATAATCAAAACGTTCAGCCATTACTTCATAAGTTCATAGTCAGATTTATAAATATCGTGCGTATTAACGAAAGCGGATGTCTTCACAAACTCAAGTTAGGGCAATTATTAGGATGGCGGGAAGAGATCTTAATGGAAACAAACCATTACTTGCAGCTTTGCGCGATATTAAAGGTCTAAATTTCACATTAGCTATGGCAATAATAAGGGCGTTAAGGCTTGATCCTTCAATAAGGTTAGGTAGACTAAATGACGCACAGCTCCAAACGCTAGAAAAAGCAATATTAAATCCAAGGTCGCTTAACCTTCCAGGATGGTTATTGAACAGAAGAAAGGACTTAGAGACAGGGCAAGATTTACATTTGCTAGAAAGTGATCTTATGTTAAAAATAAAGGATGATATTGAAAGAGAAAAACTCATGAACAGCTGGCGTGGATTTAGACACTCTTTAGGCTTAAAGGTTAGAGGGCAAAGGACGCGTACAACAGGAAGGAAAGGACTCACAGTCGGAGTTAGGAAGAAAGCCGTTCAAGCGGCTCAACAAGCGGCTCAGCAGGCAGCCACAGGGAAAGAAAAGGAGGGAAAGTAAATGGGAGATCCTAAAAAACCTAAAAAAACTTTCACTACGCCGCGAAATCCATGGGATAGAGCAACACTACAGCAAGAGTTATTGCTCGTAGGCGAATATGGATTAAAAAATAAAAAAGAGCTTTGGAAGGCCGCTACAATTATTTCTAATATAAGAAGACAGGCAAGAGCTTTACTTGGTGCTCCAGAAGAAATTAGAAAGACACGCGAAAAAACATTGATAAGCAGGCTTTATGAAATGGGTCTTTTGGAAGAAGGCGAGCTTAATCTAGATAGCATTCTTAATCTAACCGTAAAAGATCTTTTAGAAAGAAGGTTACAGACAATGGTTTACAAAAAAGGTTTAGCTAAAACTGTACATAATGCTAGGCAGATAGTGGTCCATAAAAAAGTAATAGTGGGAGACAGAATAATAAACAAGCCAAGTTACCTAGTCAGCAGAAAAGAAGAGAACCTTATAAGGGTGAAAGAGGAATGAGCGAAGAAAAAGCATCAGAAGAAAAACCGGCAGAAAAAGAAGAAAACGAAGGCGTAAAACAAAACGTGCAGGAAGATAAATGGGGGATAGCACATATTTATAGTAGCTTTAACAACACAATAGTACATATAACAGACCTATCAGGCGCTGAGACTATAGCATTCAGTAGTGGCGGACAACATGTTAAAGCTGATAGACTAGAAGGATCTCCTTATGCTGCTATGAAGGCCGCGTCTGCTGCCGCGGCCGTAGCTAAAGAAAAAGGAATAACAGCGCTACACATATATGTGCGGGGGGAAGGAGGCACAGGGTCAAAGACACCAGGTCCAGGAGCACAAGCCGCAATCAGAGCTCTTGTTAGGGCCGGGTTCAAAATAGGAAGGATTGAAGATGTAACGCCAATTCCACATGACAGCACGAGGCCTCCGGGTGGCAGGAGAGGAAGGAGAACGTAAATGACGGTAGAAGTTATTGAAAAAGATAAATTAAATTTAACTATTAAAATAGAAGGCTATCCATTAGACTTAGTTAATGGTTTAAGAAGATATGCAATGTCGGAGGTACCAACACTAGCTATAGAAGACGTCGTTTTTATTGAAAACAATTCTTTGGTTTATGATGAAACCTTAGCTCAAAGATTAGGCCTTATACCCCTTAAAACGCCAAGAAAATACTTAGAGATGGAGGACGCTCAGCTAATGTTGGTTCTCGATGCAAGCGCAGAAGATTCTATAAGAACTGTTTACTCAGGCGATTTAGTTCCTGTAGAGGATAAAGAAGTAAAACCGGTTTCTAATGAAATTCCTATACTAAAATTGGCTCCTAAACAAAACATAAAACTTGAAGCATATGCAAGGCTTGGAAAAGGCAAAAAACACAGCAAATACAGTCCAACATCAAAGGCGATCGTTAAACCTACACCTGTCGTAAATATAAAAAATCCAAAAACCGAAAACGCCAAAAAGATATTAGATTCGTGTCCTAGAAATGTTTTTGAGATTGTTGACGGTAACCTTATAGCAAAAAACCCGAATTTTTGCACTTTTTGTGAAGAGTGCCTTAAGGTTGATAAAGAAAGCATAGAAATAGCGGAAAAGCCCGGAAGTTATATTTTAGGAATTGAAAGCATTGGGCAACTAGATGCAAAGGACATTGTTATTGAAAGTGCAGATTTGATAATAAAAGATCTAGATGAAATTGAAAGGAGGTTGGATAGTTTATGATAGAAAAGATAAAAACTTTAAAAGTTCTCAAAAACGCTTATAGAGAAACAAAAAGACCAATATGGAGGGCTGTATATAAAGTGGGAGAAAAAAACAAATACAACCACGTAGTAAACATATCAAAGTTAGATCGACTTGTTCCAGATGGAGCATATGTTATAGTTCTTGGGCGTGTGCTAGGAGGAGGATCTTTAAATAAAAAGATCCATGTTGGAGCATTTTCATATTCAAAATCTGGGAAAGAAAAAATAAATAAAGCGGGCGGGGAAGCGCTTTTAATAGACGAGTTTGCTGAAAAATATAAGGATCAAGGTGGTATAATAATTGTCAAGTAATGATTCGATCTATATAGATGGCACGGGACTAGTAATGGGAAGGCTGGCAAGCGAGATAGCTAAATTGCTTCTTCAAGGAAAAAAGGTATATGTTGTGAATGCAGAAAAAATTCTAATTTCGGGTAATAGGCGCGCAACAATCGAAGAATGGAAGAAAAAGTTAGAAATAAACAGTATTATAAATCCGAAACATAACCCAATACATTACAGAAGACCCGATAGAATTTTCAGAAGAGTAGTGAGAGGAATGCTTCCTTATAGAAAACCAAAAGGCAGAAACGCTTTTAAGAATTTAAAGGTTTTTCATGGAGTTCCGCAAGAGTTTAACAATATTAAGTTTGACAGGCCTGAGAGTGCTATAGCAAAAGGCTTTCCAACGGATTATATAATGTTAGGTGAGCTGGCAAAGGAACTGGGGTGGAGTGGAAATGTCAACTAAATCCAAATTAGTAAAGATACGCTCAGGCTCAAGGAAAAAAGCTAAAGCATTTGCAAGAATTGAGCCCGGAACTGGCATAATTAGGTATAATGGAGTTCTCTTAGAAACTTTACCGGAATACATTCAGTATATAGTAAGCATTCCAATAAAACTAATAGGCGATAAGAGATTTTCAGTTAACATAAAAATTAGAACTAAAGGGGGAGGCCCAATAGGGCAAGCGTACGCTGCAGCTATAGCTGTCTCACGAGCAATTGTAGATTACTTTAAAGATGAAAAAAGCCTCAAAGAGAAGATATTAAGCTATGATCGCCATCTGCTTATTGGAGATAAAAGACAAAAAGAACCAAAGAAGTTTGGCGGACCTGGTGCAAGAAGAAGAGAACAAAAGTCATACAGGTAAAAATTTAAATTTTTTATTCTTAAAAAGGCGCTGTTAACTTAAGGTTTATCTTTTAGATCCTGTTACTAGCAATAATAAGCATGCAAGTCAAAAAAGATGCTAGCAATAACTATCAAGCTTAAGCTTAAAAAAGACATCGCGTTCTCTTTAGTACATTATTGAAAGGAGCTCTGTAGCCATTTGAAACTTGATACAGAAATATTCATTTGTGCT
>DAXX01000001.1:3589-7876 GCA_002506605.1 Thaumarchaeota archaeon UBA160 | reverse complement strand
AGGAGTAACAATAACATTTTGCATTCATTAAAATAAGCTATCAGCCGATATGCGTCCATTTTTAGAAAAGTCAAGAACCTCTTTTATGAATTTTTCTTACAAAGAAACATCAAAGAGGCGATCGGATGTTAAAGTTTGTTATTAAAAAAGATCCTTATGAGCGTCGATCTTATTTTTACCAGCATTTTTTGAATTGATAAACTTTAATATAACATTTTATAATTAAATAATATGACAGTCCCCTATAAATATGTTGGAAGACCAATAGAAGAACTTATTTCTTCCGGCTATTATGACCCTGAAACTAAAAAAGTTAGAGCGATAAAAGGGACAGAATTACATGTAAGAAGTAGGGACTGGCAAATTGAAGGCCCTCTTAGGATGTTGTTCCATGTGCTTGATGAAGAGGTTGCTAAGGATCCTAAGAATCTCATAGTTTATGGAGGGACCGGAAAGGCGGCTAGATCATGGGATGATTTTGAAGCGATAGTTGATACCTTAATGAGCATGGAGAGCGATGAAACGCTTGTAATACAGAGCGGTCAGCCTGTTGCGGTATTTAAAATGGACAAAAGAGCGCCTAGGGTTTTGATGAGCAACGCGATGTTGGTTCCGAAATGGGCAGACTGGAGCATATTCCGACAGCTCGAAGCTAAAGGGCTAATAAGTTTTCATCAAATGACAGCTGGTTGTTGGGCATACATAGGTACTCAGGGTATTCTTCAGGGTACTTACGAAACGATAGGCTATGCGGCTGAGAGACACTATGGTGGAAGTTTAGAGGGAAGATTAGTTGTAAGCGCTGGTCTTGGAGAGATGGGCGGAGCTCAGCCCTTAGCTATTAAAATGCTTGGCGGAGTAGCTCTTATAGCTGATGTTGACAAAAGGATGATTGATAGAAGAATAAGCACATCATACCTTGATACATGGACCGATGATCTGGACAAGGCTATCGATATGGCCTTAGAGGCTAAGGAAAAGAAAAAGGCAACTAGTATAGGTGTTCTTGCAAACGCAGTTGATCTGTTAGAAAAACTCATAAAAGAAAATATAGTCCCTGACATTCTTACAGATCAAACACCGGCTCATGACGTTCTTCAATATGTTCCAACATCACTTAGCTACGAAGAAGCTATCAAATTAAGGCAAACCGATCCCGATAAATATACAACGCTTTCATATCAATCAATGGTGAAGCATGTAGAGTTGATGTTGGAGCTTCAGAAAAAAGGAGCTGTAACTTTCGAATATGGCAACAATCTTAGAAAGCAGGCTTTTGACCACGGAGTTGAAGACGCCTTTAAGATACCAGGACAAATGGAGTATATGAGGCCGCTTTTTGAAGAGGGTAGAGGGCCATTCAGATGGACAAGCCTGACAGGCGAGCCAAAAGACATCTACGATCTTGATGAAGTTTTGCTTACACTTTTCAGTAAAAATGCAAGGCTTGAAAGGTGGATAAAAAATGCTCACAACTATGTTAAGTTCCAAGGACTGCCTGCGAGGGTCGTCTACCTTGGGTATGGGGAGAGAGCGCTCTTTGGAAAGATAGTGAGCCAGATGGTCAGAGGAGGAAAGCTCAACGGCCCGATCTGGTTTGGAAGAGACCATTTAGATAGTGGTTCGGTTGCTTCTCCATTTAGAGAAACCGAAGGGATGCTTGATGGTTCAGATGCGATAGGTGATTGGCCTTTGCTCAATTACGCATTAAACACAGCTGCCGGTGCAACATGGACATGCTTCCATCATGGAGGAGGTACAGGGATAGGTTATGCTATACATGCAGGAATAGGCGTGGTTGTTGACGGGACAGAATTAGCTGAAGAGAAAGCTTTGAGAGTATTTACTGTTGACCCTGGCATAGGAGTTGCAAGACACGCGCATGCTGGCTATCCTAAATCTTTAATGACTGTAAAGTCAAAAGGGATAAAGATACCAATATTTGATTACTTAGAAGAAAAGAGCAAAAAAGTGATAGAAGAAGCAAAGAAAGAAGGAAGGATAAGCGATTATACTTATCAGAGAGTTAAAAAAGATCTAGATGAATACTTGGAGAAATATAAAAAGCAGTAGATCATTTTGATAGATTTAATCATAGAAAATGTCGGAAAAATAGTAACTTCTAAAACCATACCGTGGAGAACTGGAGATGAAATAGAAACAATAGAGAACGCATCAATTGAGATTTCGAATGGAATTATAGTTGGCATTAAACAAGGCAATTCAAATTCTCAAGCTAAAAAAAGGATTGATGCTGAAGGAAAACTAGTTACTAGCGCGCTCTATGACGCTCATACTCATATGCTTTTTTATGGAGAAAGGAGCTGGGAGCTGAGCCTTAAGCTTAATGGCATAAAGTACGATGAAATATTAAAAAGAGGTGGCGGGATTTATAGCACTATTGAGGCGACAGAAAATGCATCTGATGATGATCTTTCTAATTCTCTTGCAAAAAGGCTTGAACAAGCAATGATGAACGGAACGGCCGGAGCTGAAGTAAAGACAGGATATGCTAAAAACCCTGAAAATGAAAAGAGGCTCCTCAGAATAATAAAAGGAACTAAAAGCGTCATAAATACAAAGTCGACATTACTTATGCATGTTCCGCCTAAAGGTTTAGATAGGGAAACTTACATCAAAAGAATGATTGATAATTTGGACGCATATCCAGACTTTGCGGATGTCTTTTGTGACAAAGAGGCTTTTACGCCTGAAGAAAGCGAAATGTACTTGAGAGCAGCAAAAGAAAAAGGCATAGGATTAAGGCTTCATGCCGATGAAATAGAATATATAGGATGTAGCGATCTGGTTAACGTTTTACAGCTTAAGACTGTAGACCATTTATTAAAGACGCCTCCTGACATTATGAAAGAAATAGCAAAAAGCA
This sequence comes from Thaumarchaeota archaeon UBA160, assembly GCA_002506605.1. Classification (GTDB taxonomy): domain Archaea; phylum Thermoproteota; class Nitrososphaeria; order Conexivisphaerales; family UBA164; genus CAYFFZ01. Next base: position 4,989 of record DAXX01000001.1, on the reverse strand, counting down.
ATACAGCAGCTGTTCTTCTGCCTTGTACCGCGTTATCTTTAATGACGAAGGAAAAGCCAAATATAAAAGTACTTAGGGAAGAAAAAGGAATTATGGCATTAGGGACTGATTTTAGTCCTAATAGCTGGTGTCTTAATATGCAGACGACCATGGAGCTTTCAACGTATCTCTATGGGCTCACGCCATTAGAGGCATTAATGGCAGCTACTGTAAATTCAGCTTATGCTCTTGGTTATGAAAACTATGGAACGGTTAAAATTGGTTCACCTGCTAACCTTTTAATTTGGAAAATTGAAAAGCCTGATTGGTTAACGTATTGGTTTGGTGAGAATAAAATAAAAAGCATGATTTTAAACGGAACAATCTTGTATTGAGCTCAAACAGTTTGATTATCTTTACTATTCATAAGCTTCAGCGCATTTTTTAACGTTCTTTCTATAATCAGTAAGGTCTTAATTCTCCCAACACCACCAGGTACGGGTGTTATTGCTGATACCTTATTGACTAGTTTATCAAAATCAGCATCCCCTACTGTTTTTCCATTATATTTGTTTATTCCTACGTCTATCACTATTGAGTTTTCTGATACCATTTCTTCTTTTAAAAACAATGGTTTGCCCACAGCTACTATAATTATATCTGAAGCTTTTGTCAGCTTTTCAAGATTTTTAGTCTTTGTATGGCACACGCTCACAGTTGCATCTCTATTTAGCAAAAGCATGGCTAAAGGTTTTCCCACAACGCTAGTCCTATTAATTATGCATACATTCTTACCTGAAAGCGGTATATTGTATTCATCTAGGATCCTCATCACTGCAAGCGGAGTAACAGGAGCATGATCCTCAACCCCAAGCATGAGCATGCCCAGGTTGTAGGGATTTTGTCCATCTACATCTTTTTCTATAGCTATGTTTGAAAAGAGAACGTTTTTATTCAACCAATTTGGTACAGGTACATTAATAATTATTCCATGCACCTCATTATTAGATGAAAGATCTTTTAGCAATTTTATAATTTCTTTTTCAGGTACATCTTCAGGTAACCTATGAACCTCGCCTTGCATGTTTAGTGCTGTTAGCTTTTGAAGCAGAATGTTTGCAAAAAGGTTTGCTACTTCATCTTTTCCTATTACGATAGAGTGCAAAGAAGGCTTAATTCCATACCTATTTTCGAAATCTTTTGCTTCTACAGATATTTTAGACTCTAATTTGGCCGCTATTGGTCTGGTATCTAATATCAAGGTTTAATTTTCTTTAAAAAGATAAGTATATAATATTTTATTGAAACCTATCGTCTTTATTACGCTCACTTACGCTTATGAACATATGCGTTAATTAAAAAATCAAAAATTCGCTCAGATATCTAGCTCGATATCGAACTCGATTTAACCTGCATTTTTA
>DAXX01000001.1:0-3569 GCA_002506605.1 Thaumarchaeota archaeon UBA160 | reverse complement strand
AAATAGTGTAACGGCTCTTAATTTTTATGGCATCTTAAAACGCAGATAAGCTAAAGTTTGCATAGTTAAATTTATATTCATAATATGAGAAAACATTTTGAAGCGGTCGTCGTCTAGCCTGGTCTAGGACGTCAGCCTTCCAAGCTGAAGATCGCGGGTTCGAATCCCGCCGACCGCACCTTAAGATCATGAACAAAAATTTATTCTGCTCTTATGCAGCGTTCCGAAAATTAAATAATATACCTCTGACAATTTTATAATTTAGAAATGAAAATAGGGACTTTGACATATGAAGACGTCATACAAGTTTCTTTGTACGGTGAAAAAGTTGAAATGGTAGATGAAAAGAAATACGATGCAGAACTGAACGCAATGGAAAAGCTGGCATCAAAACAAAAAATTTATGGAGTTAACACGCTTCTGGGCGAGCTCGCTAACGAGGATAAAACTGCAAACATAAACTCAAAAGAGTTGTTAATGATGCACGCTGCTGGGGTGGGTAAACAGTCTAAGGCTGAGTGGATACGCGCGGCTATGCTAATAAGGGCAAATCAGCTGGCGCAGGGACATAGCGCAGTAAGTGGCGCGTTGATAAACCAGATCCTGAGCTTCATAAACAATAATATAATTCCCTATGTTCCTGAACTGGGCAGCGTTGGGGCAAGCGGCGATTTAATCCCTTTAGCCCATATAGGGCTAGCTTTAATTGGAGAAGGAAAGGTAGTTGAAAACGAGAAAGTTTTGGAATCAAAAGAAGTTCTAAAACAAAGGGGACTTAAGCCTTATAAGGTCAACCTGAGGGAAGCCCTTGCGTTGATCAATGCGACAAGCTATAGCGCTGGCGTTTTTGCGGTTGAGCTTTACAGATCCTTAAATTTCATCATTGCTTCGCTAGTATCCTCAGTCTTGGTGCTTGAAGCATCAAGGGGTTCTCTGGTTCCAAATACAAAAGCTGTTAATGGGGTTAAACTTCATAAGGGTCCGCGCTTAATTTCAGAAATTTTAGAATATTCACTTTCAGACAGCAAAAGGTTGGGTGGTTCAAAAAGAGTTCAGGACCCCTATTCGATTAGGTGTTCCGCTCAGCTTATAGGCGCGGCTCTTGATTCGTTAGCTTGGGCTAAAAAGAACCTAGAAAACGAGATCAATTCATCGAGCGATAACCCAATACTTGTTAATGAGTCTTTCATGAATACTTGCAACTTCCATGGCCAGTATATTGCTTACTCTGCCGATCTAGTTAGGGAAGCGGTCTCTGCTTTGATAAACTTGGAAGAGAGAAGGAGCGCTCAGTTGCTTAGAAAAGAAATTAATGGCTTCAAAGAACAACTTGGGGAAACTGGCGGAGTGGGCTACATGCTCATGCAGTATGCTTCAGCTGGAATTTCAGCACTAGGCAGACAGCTTTCTTTTCCAGCGACAGTTAACAACATACCGACAAGCGGGTTTCAGGAAGATGTGGTTTCAATGAGCTATAATTCAGCTTATCTGCTTTCTCAGCTAAATGACATAGCTTATAGGGCCGTTTCTATTTCCATGATCTTAGAATACTTAACTTTAAAAAGTGACGGCTGTTCAGGCTGTGGAAGGGTAGGCAAAGCCATCTACAGTTTTATAGAGGAGAGTTTTAAGCATGATCTCAACGAATCTATTGAATGCTTGTCTTCCAAGATAAACGATTTGAATAAAAAATTCCTGGACATGAACAGGCTTAATCTATCATCCATCTTTAAAAATCTTGAATGAAATGATTCGGCAATTGCAGACTTCTTGCTTGATTGATGCAACATCAGAATTGATTTAAAAGCTTATGCATTTGCGCTCATACTAAAATATCAAAAACCGCAAAGTCTGCAATTTGCATTTAAAAGGCAGCATAACAATTATACGTTTCATCTTATCATCCTAATCCCAATTCTCTAACAAACAATCATTGCGCAGGGGAATCAACAAAAATATGGTTTTCCGATAGCTGTTATTGAGCCTTTTATCCTGTTTGAGCCTAGTATAATAATATGAAATAATAATTGCTTAAAAAATTTAGTGCCATCCTGCAAGCTTCATGGCGTTTACAACTCTTTCTACAGCCAGCGCTAAAGCTGACATCCTGTAGCTGAGAGACTTCTTTTGCGAATAATCGTGGATGTCCCTGAAGGCCTTTACTAATTTGTTTTCAAGCTTCTGGTTTACTTCGCTCAAATCCCAGTGCTCTCTTTCAAGGTTCTGAACCCATTCAAAGTAAGAAACTATAACTCCTCCGGAATTTACAAGTATGTCTGGAATAACTTTTATACCTTTTTGCTCGAGTATCTTATCTGCCATTGGGGTTGTTGGCCCGTTAGCCGCCTCAATCACAAGCTTTGCCCTTATATTTGCGGCATTGTGCTCTGTTATTTGGTTTTCAATCGCTGCAGGTATTAGCACATCAACATCTGATTCCAGTAGCTCTTCATTGCTTATGTCTTCTCCGTACGGCAGCTTCCCTATCCCTTTGTATTGTTGAAAGTCTCTGTACAGCTGGTCGAAGCTCTGTATGCCGTTTTTAAAGTATTTTCCTCCTGTTATATCGCTTATGGCAACAACCTTTGCTCCCATTTCTGTTAAGAACTTAACTGTGAAGGATCCAACGTTTCCGAATCCCTGAACAGCTACTGTAGTGTCCTTGAGTTCTTTTTTCAAAATAAGCTTGGCAGCCTCTCTAGTTATTATGGAAACTCCTCTGCCTGTTGCTTCTAGCCTGCCCTCTGACCCTCCTATTTCAATTGGCTTACCTGTTACTACTGCTGGTACGTTGTATCCTTTAAGCTTTGAATATTCGTTCATCATCCAAGCCATAACCTGGGGGTTTGTGCCGACATCGGGGGCTGGTATATCTATTTCTGGCCCTATGTTGTTAGCTATCGCATCGGTGAACTTTCTAGTTATATCCTCAAGCTCTTCCAGCTTTAGAGAATATGGGTCTACATTTATGCCGCCCTTTGCTCCTCCAAATGGTATGTCTACCAGAGCAGTTTTCCACGTCATCCACATGGATAAAGCCCTGACTTCATTGAGGTCTACTGCAGGATGATATCTTATACCCCCTTTGAACGGCCCCCTAGCATTGTTGTGTTGAACTCTATATCCAATAAAGCTCTTGACCTCTCCGTTAGATAGCTTCACATGTATGTATGTTACTATCTCTTTCATTGGAAATTGCAGCATCTGATAATATACTGGGTCCATTTGAATTTCCTCCGCAACAAGCGCCAGCTGCGTAAGAGCGTTGTTATAAGGATCTTCTTCCTTTACTCCGGTTACGCTTTTTTGCATAAAATTATTTAAAAATGGCGCGATTAAAGGATTTCTGTACAAACATATAATAAAACTTTAGCAAACCATCCAGATATAGCGGAAGCTTAGCTCATAGCAACGCTTACCTCAACGCATGTATGTTTTCCACGTATTCAGGATGTTAGTATTAGCATGATGATTCTCAAATGTCTAACGTGCTACACAAAGGCGCATTTGTAATGTATTTTTATTCTTTCGTTAATGATGGACCATGCATAATTTATCTGGCTTCACGC
>DAXX01000072.1:12086-12296 GCA_002506605.1 Thaumarchaeota archaeon UBA160 | reverse complement strand
AGATCTAACTATTTCATAGCCTATGATTCTTCCTAGTTCAACTAGACCTTTTCTGAACTCTATCTGATCTGTGTTTTTATCCCGCAATTTGGTTAAAACAGCTTGAGCAAGCGGGTTCTTTATTATATTAACCTTCGCCAACGAAGCCCTCAAAGATTATGAGAGATCAGACTTATAGGGGTTTCTAAGGTAATGAGCGTTCTTTTCCCA
>DAXX01000072.1:0-12035 GCA_002506605.1 Thaumarchaeota archaeon UBA160 | reverse complement strand
CCCAGTTTTTAAGCAGATGTTTACACTCAAAATAAAGCTGCCCCATAGTTAGCTCGATCTTCTTTACGTTTGGATCATATTTCATCATCCTTTTGATCTCAAAGTTATAACTTCTATTAACGTCTCCTACATAAATGAAATAAAGATAAGTTCCTATGTAGAGCACGGGGTCTTTCGTATTTTTGAACCTCGTTAACTGCGGGTGGTTTTTGTACCCTTTTGTTTTCCCTAAAAGAACCTTTTGAGCTAGAAGCCCTTCCCTCCAGACCCCTAAGATTACTGCTCTGTCAAGAAAAGATTGATGAAGGCTCCAGGGTCCCAACAAAACATTTTGGTTAAAGCTATTTTAAATGTTGTTCAAGTACAAATAATTGAGCATATATTTTCAAAAATTTTTAGCTTTTTCGAGAAAGGCTTTTAATTTTTCAGGAACTTCCATTTTCCATTTATCAAAAGCGTCTGATATGCTCAATAGTCTGCAATCCTCTGACCCATAAATTTGTTTAAATTTTTCTGCGTCCCGGCAGTAATCTGGATGAAGCTTTACGAGGTTTTCCCAAACCCACTCCGATATTAAAGGAAAATTGTCAATGAGAGAGTCGTACATCAGCCATGCTATCAGTCTTATTTCATGGAATGCGCCAAGTCCGGTCCTAAGCGGAATAAAATTAGTGTAAAACTCTCGTGCATTCATCTGAACCCATATGCGACTAGCCATGGCGTTTGATAAAAAATACCTTGAGTCTTCAGGCGTCATGATTTTTCGGGATTCAACATAAGCCTTTGACGATTGATCTAAAAACTCATTAAAAGTAGAACTTTCCAATGGTAAAACATACCTGAGTTGCCCTTTCGAATAATCTACATATCTCTGGCTTTCCTGCCAATAACTTGCTATCCTATGTCTTATTAGTTCATGCGTCAATGCCCTGCTGCCCTCTATAAGCCAATTTGCTCCCATAAATTCAAGCACACTGTAGTGCCCATCATTTAAGAAACCATTTATTCTTTTAAAAATAAGTCCAGGGTTTGAATCTGCTCTTTTTAGGGCCTCTTCTACAGTATATCCTCTGTATATTACATCGCTCATAGCCGCTACAAACTTCTCACTTCCCCAGCTTTGTAACAATATAACCCTTGGCTTAATTATTGTAGGCACACTAAAAATTATCCAGTCAATTAAAAAACTTTTTACCCCAGGACACGGGCGATACCGTAAAAAATGTTTTTATTGCATAAATAAAAACGTGAAACAAAAGACGTAAATGTCAAAAAATAGATAAAATACAAAAATTACGGTATCGCCAGTTTTTGGGTGCCGTTAACTTAAGCCCATTTTGATCANNAAAAGTCAAAACTAGCATGAAACCAAATGTAAAGCCAGTTAACCTATGTATGGCTGACTGCCAAAATCAAAATCCCTCACGATTTCGAAAGACCTTTCTGTGATAACCGGAAAGTTCAGCTGGGGGTACTTTTCTAACCAATTTGAAATCGCCTGTTCATATGGCTTGCTGTTCTGCCCAAATTCATTTCTACATATTTCCGTGACNNTTTTCACTGTAAAAACCCAACGAATGAAGATATTCGTGCATTAATATTACAAAGATGAAAGAGTTGTATTCGAGATCGCTCGCTATAACAGCTTTAAGTTTTGTTACTAATGCTCTGTTGAGCACAATATAAGTAGACCCTTCAGGATAATATGCACCGATATATGTTGGCATGTCTTCTAAGAGCAACGTTAAGCCTGCCCTATGAAGCTTTAAGCGCTTCTCAACAACCCTTTTTACTAATTCGAAAATGTCCCAAAACTTAACTTCTTGTTTAATTTTTCTTCTTGCGACATAAAATAACGTAAAGAGCGTTGTTTAATAAAATTTCGCTAAATTTTTTATAAAAAATAGATCACCTCTAATAGTAATTCAAGTTTTATGGTTTATAAAATAAAAATTCTTTAACGTTAAACCTTTTGTTAAGGTTTTGCTAGAAAAGCTTAATAGCAAAAATTTTCTTTCTTATTTGTGAGAGCAGATATAGTTATAGGCATGCAATGGGGAGACGAGGGAAAAGGCAAAGTTGTTGATTACCTTGCGTCCATGTACAGCTCTGTTGTCAGGTATAATGGAGGTCCTAATGCGGGACATACAGTTATAGCTGATGGGCAATCTTTTACATTTCATCACATTCCTTCTGGCGCTCTCATGAGAAAAAAACTTTTCATAGCTCCTGGCATGCTGATAAACCCTGAAATTTTTAGAGAAGAAATAGAATCGCTCAAAAAGGTTGTTCCCGAGTTTAGTTTAAAGATAGATATAAGGACTTCACTCATAACACCTGCAGAGGTAGAACTCGATAAAAAAATAGAAGAACTGAAGGGAGCAGCGTCAATAGGAACAACCCTGCGAGGCATAGGACCAGCATATTCTTCTAAAGCGTTAAGGATCTCTCCTAGGGTTTCTGACGTTCTTTCAGGTAAATTTGATGCATCAATTTACAAAAAACTCTACAACATAGAATTTAACTTTACTGAATGGATGGAGGAAGCTAAAGAAACATTAAGTAACTATGCTTTTGATGTCAGGGAAGAACTTTTGAGATCTATCGAAAATGGAGAATCAATTCTTTTTGAATCCGCACAGGGTACTTTGCTTGACCCTATATACGGCACATATCCATATGTAACTTCTTCAAATACTACAGCTAGCTATGCTTTTGTCTCATCAGGGATCCCTTTTAAATATGCTGGAAAGATCATAGGTGTGCTAAAAGCTTACACTACAAGAGTCGGAAAGGGCCCAATGCCAACAGAAATGTCTGAAAATTTGGCAAATTTTATCAGAGAAAGCGGTAAAGAATATGGCGCTACAACCGGAAGACCCAGACGAATAGGTTGGTTAGACTTGCCTGCATTAAGATACGCTAAAGAAATAAATGGAGTAGATGAGCTTTTCATAACAAAGCTTGATGTGCTTTCGGGCCTGAAGGAGCTTAAAGTCGCTTTATCATATTCTATCAACGGTAAAGAGGTTGAACGGTTTCCCCCTCCTGAAGACCTTGAACTGGTTCAACCTGTTTACCAATCTCTAGAACCTATACCGAAGCTTGAATCCGGGGATTTTTCACATATCGTAAAGAATGGATGGGTTTCGGCTCCTTTTCAGATGAAAAAGTATATAGATTTTATAGAAAAAAATCTCAAAACTAGAGTATCTTATGTATCCCTTGGAGCAGAAAGGGAGATGACAGTTAAAGTTGATTAACCCTATTTCCCCTCTTGATGACCGCTATTACGATGAAGTAAAAGATTTTGGAGACATATTTTCAGAAAGATCGCTTTTTTATTACAGGCTTTTCGTTGAAGTTTATTATTTGAAGGCTCTTTGTGAAAATGGTGTAATTCGTGAAGGGTGCGCTAATTACGATCCTGAATATGTATTAAAAAGCCTTGAAGATGACTGGTTTAATAAAATAAAGAAGGAAGAGAAAGCGACCGGGCATGACGTAAAGGCAACTGAACTTTTTCTTAGAAAACATTTTTTGAAGCTTGGGTACGAAAAACTAGCACCATTGGTGCATCTGGCGCTGACCAGCGAAGACGTTAATGCAAATGCTTATGGACTGATGCTAGAAAGAGGCAAAAGGAACCTTTTAAAGTGTTATCTAACGCTTACATTAAAGATCTCAGAAACATCAGAATCTAATGCCGGAAAAGTAATCCTCGGAAGAACTCACGGCATACCTGCAGTCCCTACTACGTTTGGAAAGGAGCTTTCATATTTTGGCCAAAGAATTCTTGAAATTTCCCAAAGGATCATGGCTATAAAACCTTATGGAAAACTAAGCGGAGCTGTAGGTTCTTTTAACTCTTTTTATTTTTTAAACGAAAACATAGATTGGATAAAATTTTCAACTGAATTTATAAAGTCTATAGGGCTAGAGCCGCCTAAAATTACAAAACAGAACCCACTATGGGACAATACTGCTAGAATTTTGCAGGAAATCTCCATAGCAAATTCAATAATGAAAGAAATGGCACAAGATCTCTGGCTTTACAATTCTCTAGGGATAATTAGGTTCAAAAGAAAAGGCGTAGGTAGCTCAACTATGCCCCATAAGGTAAATCCAGTGGATCTTGAAGATGCTGAGGGGCAATGCGAATTGTCTAACTCTTTGCTTAACGCTCTTATTTATGAACCTCTTTCTTCTAGGCTTCAGAGAGACCTTTCTGACAGCACCGTCAGAAGAAACCTAGGCGTAGCCATGGCACATTCTTATTTGGCATGCAGAAGAATTTTGAGAGCCCTTGACTCTTTTGAATTTATAGGAGAAGAGGTGGATGCGCATTACGAAACCCTTTCAGAGCCTTTGCAAATTTCCTTTAAGATGGCTGGCGATCTTAAAGCATACGAAAGGGTTTTTGAAAATGTAGAAAAAATCAAAGAACTTGCATTAGAATTACCATTAGGTATAAAAGAAAAGTTTGACTCGCTTAAACCTTCTTCTTATAAGGGTCTTTCAGAAAAGCTTGCATTAGAAGTTTCAAACGAAATCAGACAAAAGGCCGAAAGCATGCTAAAAGAACTGGAGGGACCTTAATTTGCATTACATAAAACCCAGTTATGAGGAGCTGAGGAACCTTGCCTTTACGCTTTACACAAAGATAAGGGAATCTGGGTATCTGCCGGATGTTAACGTTGGAATCGGTAGGGGAGGCCTGTTTGTTCTTAGGTCTTTGCAGGATTTCTTTATTGCTGGGAACATAAAGATTCCGTATTTAGTCATAGCCGTTGAACGCTATACTGGTGTTAACAAAACGTCATCCATTAAGGTAAAATATCTCAACAGCAGAGTAATAAAAGGTAAAAAAATTCTGTTAATAGACGACGTAGCTGATCAAGGCATAAGCCTAAAAGTTTCAAAAGAAGCGTGCATTAAAAAAGGAGCAAAGGAAGTAAAGACAGCAACGCTCCACTTGAAGCCTGCTTCACAGTTTATTCCTGATTATTATGCCATGGTGACTGATGCATGGATTATTTATCCGTGGGAACTCTATGAAACAATAAGAATGATAATTGAAGCCAATTTAAACAAAGATCCAAAGGATGTTTACTGGGAGCTAACATCAAAAGCTAACGTACTACCGGATGAGCTTGAAAGATTCAAGCGCATACTTAATTTAGAAAAAAGGGTGGAGCTAATTTCCTTTTTAGATGAGATGTTCAAAAAATTATAATCTCCATAAAAAATCTTTAGTTTCAAATTGCTGTGTTGAATAATTCAAAAGNNTTTAGTATTTAGTCATATCATCTATAAAATTATATGACTTTTATATCTTAAAAAACGTTTTTAATAATTATTCCACACAGCATGATAACAAGTTTTTTAAATTATTTCACACAACGTATAAAGAATAACCTATAAACTACGTATGCAAATATACATGAGATGCCCGAAATCTGGTTGCCATATGGAGAGCATGAGGTTTCGCTTAAACTAAAAAGAGAAGAAGTTGATGAGCTACTTACAATCAAACCTCCCGAAGGTTTTACAGAAAAAACAGGAGCTAAATACTATGTTACAGATGGTTCTGAATTTTCTGAAAAAATTGTAAAAGAAAAAATTCCTGAAATAAAACCTTTAGATGTGACTGGAGCCAAAAGAGAAGAAGTTGTTGACGGTTACCTTTTTGCTTATCCTGAAGCTTTGAAAGAAACCATTATAGTTTGTTCTGTAAGAATAGACCCCGTTTACTGGTTTAAAGGCCCACACAGCGTTATTGCTCAAGCTTTTGGAGCGGAAGATGAAGTTTTAAAAAGAAAAGATAAATTCGATCCATGCGATGAAGATGGTGGCGTATGGTTTGCTAAAAGGCTTCTTGAAACTAGCGGCGCAAAGGCGCTTTGTTATTTTGGAATAAACGGACCATCTATGATGGGGGAAGGTTTAAGCGTTTATGAAAAATTGAAAGAATTTTTTTCAAACAATATTCAGAAACACAAACAGAAAAAATTTATTATTGCTTCAGCAGGCGGCTTGCCGTATGATCTTACGCTCAAGGATGCTCTTTTCTCATTCTATGGAATTTCTGGCATAGTCGAAGATGGTTCTGAAGTTCTGCTTGTAGCAAAATGCAATAGAGGATTAGGAGATGAGAGCCTTAGGCTGTCTATGCTGGGTATCAACGATACAAATCAAGCATTGAAGGTTTTGAGCGATTTACAAAAAAAGGCTAAACTCAGCATGGTTACTTCTCTTCCTTTAACTTATTTAAAAAGGCTTGGAATAAAAGGTTACAGCAGCCTTACAGAAGCGTATGATAAAATAAAGAAAGAAAATGTAAAGGCGTTTTTAATCGAAAACTCCTATTTATATTGCAAAAGATAAGCTTTTAGTAAGGACCCTTGTCTCCTTTGCAGTATACTACGCCTTTGTACCTTCTTATGAAAGAAGGACATAGATAACATGCTATAAACGGCACTTGCTGTTTTATGACAGGACAATCCACATATTCTTTTTTCATAGATGAAATAAGTCTATTTCCTATACCTTTCAATTCGTTAAGTTTTTCTTCTGGAACCTTTAGAGATTTTTGAGACTTTTTGACCTCTACCTGTAGCACTTTTTCCATGACTTATTCTGAAACCTATAAAGCCTTAAAGCTTTCGCTCCACTTAAGGTAGGCCATAACCATCTCTGGGCTTACACTTGGTTTTCTTTGCTTTATTACCGTCTTAAAGTCATTCATGTTGATAGGCCTTGGTTTGCTGTTGGGCTTTAATGCTTCTCCTGATTCAAATAGTTCTCTAACAACATTTAACTGAACTGCTTGTACTATGTCCTTAATATCGCTTCCTGTATAACCTTCAGTAAGTTTTGCAAGTTCTTCAAGTTTCACATCGGGAGCAAGAGATAGAGGCTCTGTATAAAGCTCAAACATCTTCTTTCTTGCAGCCATTACTGGCAATCCCACATAGATTCTTTTTTCAAATCTCCTTAAGAACGGCGGATCAAGAGACCAAGGTTTGTTTGTAGCTGCAAGTATGTAAACAGATGTTTTCTTTCCTTTTTCACTTATTCCGTCCGTCTCCTTTAGGAATTGATTTCTGACTCTTATTTCCCCTCCTACTTCTTGAGATCTTGTACCAAAGAGCGAATCTACCTCATCTATAAAGATTATTACAGGTTTACCTTCTTGTTGTGATATATCCCTAGCCTGTTGGAACAATCTTGCAACGTTTTTTTCTGCTTCACCAAGCCATTTGCTCATTATGCTAGCGGCGTCTACAGAAAGGAAAACTGCGTCTATTTCAGCGGCTGTTGCTGCTGCTAGCATTGTTTTTCCACAGCCTGGAGGTCCATAAAGTAATATCCCTCTGGGCCAACCAAGAGGAAAGAGGTCTGGTCTTTTGTTAGGATATATAATTGCATCCTGAAGGGCCCTTTTAGCTTCATCTAGCCCTATGACTTGATCGAACTTCACATCGGGCTTTTCTTTTATCACTAGATCATCAAAGTTAGCCCTGAGCGTCTCTACACGCCCTCCGCTCGTTGTAGGCGCTTCTTCAGCTTCCCCATCGTTCAAACCTCTTATTCTCTGAATTTCAGCTATTCGGCGTTTATATGCTTGGGCTCTTTCCATATATATCTGATTTAGCTGATAGTTTGGGTATAGATTTATAAGTTTCATTAACATTTCAATTGCTTTCTGATACATCAATATTGCCTGTGGATAGCTTCCCTGCGAATCTAGTTTTATGGCCTCGCTTGCGTACTTTGCTGCTAGACTTTCTAACTCTTGAGCGGCCTGATAACTCATTTTATATCATCTCTGCATATTCTCCTTCTTTTGCGGCTTTAAGCAAGAAACTCTTTAGTTCTTCTTCGGCATTATCGATTTCTAAAGACCTATCTATAGCTTCTTCAAGTATGAAATCTGCATCCATTGTAGAGAAAAGCTGTAAAGGCTGACCTTGAACTGTTATGGTGCCAAAATATTGACTGGCTTCACTTAATTGCTCGAAAAGTGCTGAGTAGGCTTCAGAAAGGGCTTCAAGGTCAGGTTTTAACTTAGCTATTGCTCTGTTTGTTTCTTTAAAAGATTCTATAACTGAATTTAAATCATTATAGCTGTCAAGCCTGAGCATGACTTTCAGCAGCAGAGCATCAAGCTTATCTACGACTTCATATACCTGTTTAAGGATCGTAGCTTCTTTAGCGTATATTGCTCTTTCTTCCTGACTTTTGCTTTTCTCGGCTCTTATACTGAAAGTGTCTATTTTAACTTTAATTCTCCACATAACAGTAAGGAGATTGTTCCTGTATTTTGATAGTTCAAGGTAAGCGTCCTTAAAGGCGGGTTCCTTTTTCTTAAAGGGGTTTATACTAAATTTCATAACAATACACCAAGTTTTTAATCGAAGAACAATTTATCAGAAAAGGTCATAAAAAATTAACAAAAAGAAAAAATAGAATTATTCAGAGTTAGCTTAAATCTGGTGTTTCTCCCCTTCTGAGATGCCTATAGACCCGAGGTCGGGTAGCTTTTCTTTCATCTTTGCTTCGGCTAGGGCGCTAGCTTCTGCTAATATCTTCTCTGCATCTTCATTTGCAGCTTCGAAATTCAGAGTGGATCCAGTTAGCTGTCCAGCATCCACTAGTATGCTGCTGAGTAGTGAAGATATTTCCGATATTTCCTGCTCTGCCGATGGCATTACCTGCATCAATCCTGACCTTACGCTCTTTATTACTGCCATTGCTGGTGCTAGTGTTACTACTACATCCCCTAGGTCTGTCACAGTGGTCAGTCTCGTGACTATCTGCTCTAGTGCAAGCTTGGCCTGATTAATCATCTTGTACATCTTCCTGATTTCGGCCAGTTCATTTGCATAGACTGTAGCATGATCCGAGTCGTGTTTCTGGAGATAGTTTACTATCTTCTGGAATAACTGTGCATCCTTTTCTTTAAGCCTGTTTGAAGCGTTGTCGAGCTTCGTTATTTGTATCTGAAGCTGCCTTACAGCCTGCTCTATCCTTGGTTTTAGCGGCCCCTCGGGCCTAACGGCTCCTTTTATCCTGTTTCCTAAACTTTCTCCTTCAGGTTGATCCCATCTTTTAGCAAATTCGCTCATTGCACCCTTTAATTATAAAGAATATAATATGATGTTATTGTAACCGGATCATTTTGTCACTTAAGGTACATCTAGTATTGGTTACAAAAATTTGAGGATTTTGTCAAAACGTTTCATCTTTTTATGATAAAACTTTATTTGTAAAATTCTTGCTCATGTCTGAATACTCTAAACTGATTCTTAAGTTAATGGAGCTGGGATTTACTGAATATGAATCAAAAGTTTACATAACGCTGTTAACAAAAGGGCCTCTTTATGCGAGTGAGCTCTCTCTTCACTCTGGAGTTCCAAGAACAAAAATATATGAGGCTATAAAGGGACTAATGAAAAAACAACTTGTAGAAGCCTACGGTAGCCCTAAAAAGTTTTCTGTAACAGCTAATCCTGAGCCTTTTGAAAACATTTTAGCTGATGAAGAAAGAAAGTACAAAGAAATAAAAAGTTTGATAAATGAGGTTAAAGAACTAAGTCAAAAAAACGGCATTACCCAGTTGAAAGGTAACCTACAGATACTTGGGGAAGATGCCTTGGACAGCGTTTTTAACGACTTTCTTAAAAGGGTTAGATACAGCGTCTATATAATAGCTGACCAGCAGATATTCCAACTATTAAAAAAACACGAAAAACAGCTTATATCGATGATGCTATCAGAGATTAGCTTGAACGTAATGATACCGTATAATGATGAAGACATGATCAATGAGGCAATCTCGCTTGACCTACCGATACAGGTTGGCAAACTTGTTGATCAGAAAGGCATTGTTGCTGTTGACGAAGAAATTTTTCTGATACATAATCCAGAAACTGGGGCTTCAACAGTAATAATCCAGCCTTATATAGTAAAACTTATAATAAACACTGCTCTTAATGAAGCCTTTAAAGGTTCTCTTGAGCTAAAAGAATATATAAAATTCTTACATACAGGAATTTCAGAAGACTTGATAAACTTGAAGGTCGAGAACGATGCTTATAGAATATTTTTTTATAATGCTTTAAAGACGCTCGCTGAAGAGGACCTTAAGAAGATTTCATATAAGATGCTTGAAAGCTACAAAACAAGGACGGGCATATTTGAAGCTGAAGCTAAATCAGCACTACCTGCTTTTGTAGAGCTTATTAAAAAAGATATAGGCAATGGAGAAATTAAGTATGATGAAACAACTAGAATGATAACGGTAGAGTTTGATGGTGGCTCAGAAGTGCCTCCTTCCCCATGGTTTCTTATGATGAAGGCCTATCTTAACGCACATGGCAAAGATTTAGAAAAGGTTGCCACTATAAACGGCGAAAAGAAGAAAATTTTACAATTCAAAATACCATGGGAGATAGAAGATATACTTTTTTGAACGCGCTTTATTCTTTTTTAGACTTCAGTTCCTGAAGGTAAGCTTCATAAACCTGTTTTGCTTTTTCAGCTGAAGGTCCAGTACCTTCAACAACACCACTCTTAGTAACTTTAATTTTGTCCATTACAATTATTGCTCCTATATCTTCCCTTAGTTTAACCATATTGGGGAAGACTTTGTTAAGCCTATCTGCTAATCCTTTAAGGTCAAAGAGTTCCTCTAATAAAGTTATCTTTTTAATATACCTTGAGGAATAGACTATTCTCGTTGCGGTTTCAGCTTTGATTTCTAATATAAGATTTAGCGAAGGATCTATAGCTATAAGCGTGCCCTCTGCTTCTCCTTCTTCTGTATCAACCCTTACTTTTTTCCCAATCATTGAAGCAAGTTCTTCAATATACTTTTTTTCAACTATGGATGACAATCTAACTTACTATTATCTTCACTTTATATAAAGCTTTTACTAAACACTAAGTATGTTTTATTATGTTTTATATAAAGTAATTTTTTACTTCTCAAGGATTATAAGCTAACGGCCCAAAACCTGCCCCAGAAAGGTATATGCCAATGGCAAATATTGCTAACAGTACTATTATAGCAATTATATCGATTCTTCTTATTTTTGGTTCATTATAATAGGTCCTCTTGGGCATTGCCCTGAACCCTCTTATATCTGCCGATATAGCAATATTCTCCGCAGACCTCAAAGTCCAAATTACTACTGAAGCAATTATCAATATGACCAGCTTTGTCTGTTCCCATGCTCTCTTTAAGTATTTTGTAATGCTGCCTTCAAATCCACTTGTAAATTCAAAACCTCTAGATCTGGCAGCGTCTGTTATTGTTATTGTAGATTCCAAAATTTTTGGAATTGATGTGATGCCTACAATTAGGCCGAATCCAATTTCTACCGGTATTTTTGACTTTTCAAGAGAAATAAGTATGTCAGAGGGGGAACTTGTAAAAACCAAAAGAAAACCTGAGGCTATACCTGTTGAGGCCCTGAATGCTATTTGCAAACCGTAAAATATACCTTGTACAGAGAACCCATAAGCTCCAATAGTCTGAAACGCTGTAGGAAATAATATTAAAAACGTATCTCTGCCAAAAAGCTCGGCAAGCGTTTCAGGAGGTGTAAACATTCCTTCTGTCCAAGCTGTACCTATAAAAGTAGCTAGCGTAAGTGGTATTACTATTCTATACTTTGCTATAGGATCTGTAGTCCATAAATAAAGAAGCAGCAAAGCTATCAAAAATATCGCGGAGATCCACCATATTGTAATAGCTCCTATTGTTGTTAGTATTATTGCTAACAGAATTTTAGTTCTTGGATCTAGCTTATAAAGAAATGATTTACCTGAAACGAACTGAAATAATGACATATAACCTCTAAAACCTATTATTTTCCAGATAAGATATATTGTTAGAGCTGGGCCCATAGTTATCAGAACTATAGCCAACACCCAAGCTTCTATTATTTCCATATATTACTAAAATATAAGAAAAATTATATATAAATTTTTTTTGCAACTTTAGTAGATTCGCAAGTATATCATTT
>DAXX01000018.1 GCA_002506605.1 Thaumarchaeota archaeon UBA160 | reverse complement strand
TTCAGCTAACATCAGTTGCTTTTAGCAGCTGTATAGCGTTCTCAAACGCTTCATTTTCAGACTTCATGCTTGATCCCAGGCTTGCATATTGCTGAGGTCCATAAGCCTGAAGGAATAAGCAAACGATGCCTTCTTTCCGTCGTTTTGTTCTTTCTTTTCNNTGCAGATTGTGCAGTGCCGTCATGGCGAGCATTATCTGCTAAAATACATTCTTACAAAAATTTTGTCCAACAGCCCTCCTTGTTCTAGGAAAAATTTTTAAAAATTTTGTTTTTTGAATCGCGAAGATCTCCGGTTGTACGCTCATATATTGTGAGACAAAGAACATTGCAACTATTAAAGGTGTGCTTGGGTTCTATAAAAAATCGATGTAATAATGTACATATAAAATGCGGCGAAAAGCTAGCATGCTACAGGTGATGGATGAGCTAATTGAATAAAGGAAAAATCTCATCGCAGAAAGTAGTACATAAAAGTATAATTCATCTGGCTTGTATCCATTCAGCGCTTTCTTTATCTAAGTTAACAAACGCATAACAACCGCATTCTTTAACGCTAGGGGCACTAACGCTCCAGATTCCTTTATAAATCATGTCCACTTTTTCTTTTCCGCCACCCAAGAAAAAGTATTCAGGCACGTCTTCAATGATTAATTTATCTGAAACAGAAGGAACAATTGGAACTGAGCCTAAGGTAGGGGCCAAGTGCCTGATTTTTAATAGTTTTTTTACCAGCGTTTGTTCAGACATTTCTGAAGCTTTAAACATATAATATGCATTATAAAGCAGAAAGTTTGATCCGTTTATTATTAAATAAGATGGGTTACTTAGAAGCCTTACGTTTTGTGCAGAATAAAGATCCTTTGCAACCTTATAACTAACTGGTTTTTGTGGCAAAGCTTTTCCAGTAGAATCAAAATGTCCAGGGATTATAACTTTAATTACCCTTTTTGGTAATTCAGAAAGCAGTTCTGCTAACCTATTATAACCTTCTGATGGTGATATTCCATTTTTTATATATGCAATTGAATCAACAACGTTTCCAAGAAA
This sequence comes from Thaumarchaeota archaeon UBA160, assembly GCA_002506605.1. GTDB lineage: Archaea > Thermoproteota > Nitrososphaeria > Conexivisphaerales > UBA164 > CAYFFZ01. The sequence continues at coordinate 7,434 of DAXX01000018.1, read as the reverse complement.
AAAGACGCCATCTGGCTTAATTACTTTTAAAGACTCAAAAATTGTTTCCACTTTATTCGAGCCAAGCATCAGGTCGCTAATAAGCGCTATCTTTCCCTTTAACTTTTTTCTTTTGACTTCAGGAAATTCAACATCCTCAAATTCAGTCACAGAAAAATCGGTTGGATTGATTTTTAATGCAAGGCATGAACCTGGTAGTATTTCATCATAAATTCTTTTATTAGATACTTTTAATCTAAATACGCCTTTGCCATCATCTGCTAAAATTTCATAACGCTCGTTACTAATTTTTTGAATAACTAATGCAAAGCTCCACATTTCTTCTTTTCCTTTGTTTTTTATAAAATTTAACCCGTATAATGTAGTTTTAGTTGGTCTTTGTAGCCAAAGCTCTTTCATTTTTTTAAACCTATCGTTCAGCATTATGTTAAGTTCTTCATAGGTTGATATCTGGACTTCATCTGCTATCGATCTTTCAGAACTTATAACAAAGTTTGTTTTGTCTATTTCAAGGTTCAACCCGAAACTTTCTATATCTTTTATTGTTATTATAAAGCTGTTCGGTTCGTATTCTTTTTTCTTTTTTATGGCTTCAATGACTTTAGGTATAAGCTCCGGCCTATCTTCAAGAACTTTAACTAGATCAGGATGAATCTGAAAACCTTCATTTAACGCAGTAATTATGAGTTCCTTTATTTCGTTTGATGACATATGCTACAGTAATTAATGCTTAAATATTAAAATATTAAAGCTTTGGTAATGAGCGTTAGATTAGCTCTTTATATGCAAGACAAGCATCCAATCAGAGATGAGATTGAATATTCAAAATATGCAGAGCAGAACGGTTTTGAAGCTGTTTGGTTTGCTGAATCGAGACTCGCAAGAGACGCTATAGTTCCAATGGCAGCAGTTGCTGCTAACACAGAAAAGATAAAGGTTGCCAGTGGTGTTGTTAATAATTGGACAAGAAATGTAGGTTTGATGGCTTCTACATTTAATACACTTTATGAACTAGCTCCAGAAAGAGTTATCCTTGGTATAGGTGCATGGTGGGAGCCTATAGCATCTAAGGTTGGTGTAAAAAGAGAAAGACCCCTTTTAGCAATGAGAGAATACGTAACTGTTTTGAAAAAACTGTTTAACATGGAGAAAGTTACATTCCATGGCAAATTTGTTAATGTAACTGATATAGAGCTTGACGTCGTTTATGGAGAAAGAACCCCAAGAAAGATACCTATATATATAGGCGCTACTGGGTTCGAAATGTTAGAGCTTGCAGGAGAAATAGCTGACGGTGTTCTTTTAAATTATCTTGTATCTCCAGAATATAACAAAAAAGCTTTAGAAAGTATAAAGAAAGGAGCGGCAAAGGCTGGGAGAAAGCTAGAATCGATAGATAGGCCCCAGCTAGTTGTTGTATCGATGGATTATGATGAAGATAAAGCTATAGACAGAGCTAAGACGCTAGTTTCCATGTACCTTGGGCAACAGCCTCATATAATGAAAGCAAGTGGCGTACCTGAAAGCTTGATAGAGGACGTTAAAAAAGCGCTCGGAGGATGGCCTGCTGAACCTGGAGGATTAGAAAGGGCAAAGGCTATAGTTCCTGATAATATAGTTAAAATGCTTACAGCAACAGGCACGCCTGAGCAGGTAAGAAAGAAGGTTCGCGAATATGTAGATTCTGGAGCTACGTGTCCTGTCATGTACCCGCTTAGCGATGACGTTAAATTGATGATCCGTGAGATGGCAAAAGGATATTAAAGATATGCTAATATTTATGCTAATTAATTTTTTATTATAAATGAACAAGTCTGACGCCATAATAATTTTGGGTTTCATTTTTATTGTGATAGGTTTTGTATCTTTTGCTTTAGCAGGAACAATTTATGCCACTAGTCAGTCATCTGGGTATGCATTTTCATTTTTTGTTTTCCCGTTCCCGGTCATATTTGTAGGTGGAAAGCCTGCGTATCTTGTATCGATAACGGCCGAAATAACATTTATAATATTTATTGTGTTTTTTATATTGTACATTTTATACATGATAGCTGCTTTAAAAAGGGTAAAAAAATCAATTTAAATACGTTTTTAGTATAAAAATTTTAAAAAGTCTTATAAGGCAGAAAAATATATTACAGATTAAAATGATAGAAGTAGGGAAACCCGCTCCGGATTTTACTGCACAAGCATTCTTTCCGAGTGAGAAAAAAATAAAGCAAATAAAGCTGAGCGATTATAAAGGAAAATGGGTGGTGTTAACATTCCATCCAGGAGACTTTACATTTGTATGCGCCACTGACCTAGAAGCATTTCAAGCCTATTACGACAAGTTCAAGGCATTAAACGCTGAAATTCTTGCCATCAGCGAAGATTCAATATATTCACACAAAGTATGGTGGGAAACAAGTCCAAGAGTTAAGAAGGTAACATATCCTTTAGTCGAAGACATAAAGAAAGACATAGCTACCGTTTATGGTTTTCTGAACACTGATACGGGCATGACAAAAAGAGGGACAGTTATAATAGATCCTGACGGAGTGGTTCAGTACATTTCTGTATTTAATGATAGGCTTGGCAAAGATGTGAAACACGTTTTGAACGCTTTGAAGGGTCTAAAGTACATATACGAACATCCAGCAAAGCCAGAAGAATTTGACATAATTCCAGCCAACTGGGAAGAAGGAATGCCCGTAATAAAGATCAGGATACCAGACGATATAGGAAAACTTTAAGTTTATTTTTTAAACATCTTTATTTTTTAATTAAAGATGCTGTGGTTAGTTTATACTACTGGAGAATGTAACCTTAATTGTTCTTATTGTGGTGGGTCTTTTAATCCTAATACTGTACCATGGAATGTTAAATATAATTTGAACGATCTAAAGAAAACTATAGAAGCCGATCCAGAGGCGGTAATAATATTTTATGGTGGCGAGCCTTTGCTCAATGCTGGATTAATTGAATTTGTAATGGATAATATCAAAGCTAAAAGGTTTGGTGTCCAGACAAACGGGACAAAGATCGAACTTCTTCCCGAAGAATACTGGAAAAAAATGGATGTAGTTCTTCTATCTATAGATGGAAGAAAACAGGTAACAGATATGTATCGAGGAAAAGGAACCTACGATTCTGTATTAAAAAGTTTCAAAAAGCTCGACTCGATTAAAGTAAACAAAATCATAGCTAGAATGACTGTTACCAAGCACACTGACATTTATGAAGATGTCATGCATCTTTTTTCAATTGGTTTTAAATACGTTCATTGGCAACTAAACGCAATATGGAGCAAAAAATGGAACATAAAGAGCTGGGCTTACAGCTCATACCTACCTGGCATAAAACGCCTCGGGAAAATATTTTTAGAAGAAGCTTCTAAAGGAGAGGTTTTGGGAATAGTACCCTTTCTGGGCATTCTTTCTGCGCATTATTTTGAAGGATATAATGGTCCCCCATGTGGAGCTGGTTACAAATCTGTATCCGTAAGTACAGATGGAAGAATCCTTGCCTGCCCTATAGCTGTTTTTGAAAAATGGGCTGTGCTCGGAGACGTTAGAACTGGTTTTAAACTTAAGGATATAGAGATACCAGAAAAATGCAAGACTTGTGAATACTTTAGATATTGTGGCGGCAGATGCCTTTATTCGCTTATGGAAGGCAAAAATCTCTGGGGATCTTTTTATGAAGATCTTGATGAAATAACAAAGAAAACTATTGAAGAGGTTATTTCTTTAACTAAATACCTGGACAACTACATAAATAACGGCATTATCGACAAGAACCAATTAAAATATGACCCAACGCTGGATTCGACAGAAGTCATACCTTAGCTGTAAAGAACGCCGTGTATCAAAAATGGTAAAACAATTGTAGCATCTCCATGTACTGTAACGTGTTTTCCGTGCGGCTTAATTTTTCCCCACGATATAGCCTCTCTTGTTAGCGCGCCGCTCAAGCTTCCATCATATTCATAAGCAGTTGTAACGTAAACGGCAATTTCTAAACCATCCCTGAATTGTGACCACCATATTGCGTGGTGCTTTGAAATGCCACCACCAATTATAAGAGCACCCAACTTTTTATGAGAATAAATGAAATCCGAGATTAGCTGTTCATCTTCGAGCACATCTATTGTGAAATCTCTGTGCGACTGTTTGAAAAGCCAGAGCTGATAGCCAACAGCACCGTCAGTTATACCTGGTATCATTACAGGAATTTTGTTTTTATACGCCCAATAAAGGAACGATGATTCATTATTTATCATCTTCCCTATATCCCAGGCTAGCTTATACGTAGACGTTTTTGTTTGTTTAGAATACTCGGTAGTTAGCAGCTCCTGCATCTTTTTTTCTATTAAAGGTCCATAATTTTCTAAAGGTATGAAAACGTTTCCGAGCCTATGTATACCTTTTTTTCTTAACTTTACATCATCCTCAAAATATGAACCTTCATAATAACTTGAAAAGCTCCTTGCTATGTCATGGTCAAGAGCGCCGCATGTTGTTATCACAATGTCAAACTTTTTTAGTTTTATTAGCTGCGTTATAACGCCCCTTAGCCCTGTTGCTATTATGTCTGCAGGAAACGTTAAAATCTTACCGTAATCACTAGCAAAAAGCTCTTTCAAATAGTTAAGCGCTTCTCCCATTTCTCTACCAGAAAATCCTCCGGCCTCAGCCATCTTTTTCAGTAAGCTGAAAGGTGAATCTTTTCTTTCTAATGTTATATCCTTAACAGGTTTAGCCTGCATGAAACTAGTTAATTAAGTTTAACATATTAATGTAGCGTTTTTTAATAGATATTAACGAAAAATTAAGAATCAATACAACTTCGAAAATTCTAAAAAGTTTATAAACGACAACCGTAAGAGCGTTATTATGCCTATAGCTGATCCAGTTAAAAGGCAGATAGCGGTTCAGAGGAAGCTTATGCATAAAATATGCATGAAGTGTGGGGCTAAAAATCCGATTTCTGCTGTCAGGTGCAGAAAGTGTGGAAGTAAGGCCCTTAGACTTCAAAATAGAGAATTAGGAGCTAAGAAGTAAAGTGTTAAGGGCCGGTGGTGTAGCCTGGTCAGCACACCGCCTTGACGCGGCGGAGGTCGCCGGTTCGAATCCGGCCCGGCCCATTTTGATTATAGCTGAAAAAAACGATGCGGCAAAGAGAATAGCACTTGCTCTTGATCATTCTTACAAAAAGCTTTCTTTTGAAGGAATTCCTGTTTACGTCGGTACATGGAATCTTACTAAGTTTTATGTTGTTCCAGCTAGAGGACACCTCTATACATTAAAAACTGATGTTGAAGACTTAAGGCTCTTTCCTGTGTTAGACGCAGAATGGGTTCCTTTGGAAGGTGATAGGTATGTTTCAAAGTTTTTATATATAATAAAAAAATTGCTTAGAGAAAGCGAACAGATAATAATAGCGTGCGATTACGACATAGAAGGTGAAACGATAGGATTCAATATTGTAAAGTACAATGGAGGGTTCGAGAAAGTTGTCAAAAGGGCAAAGTTCTCAACTCTAACTGTAGAAGAGCTAAGGCAGAGCTTTAATAGCCTTCTTACTAGGGATAAGTGGCTTATGGCTGATGCTGGAAGGACCAGACATTATATTGACTTTATATGGGGAATAAGTTTGTCTCGCTTGCTAATGGAAGAGGTAAGGTTAGGTACAGGCAAAAGATTGAGCCTGAGCATAGGAAGGGTACAGGGGCCGACTCTGATTGAAATATTTAACAGAGAGTTAGAAATAAATTCATATGTTCCAAAACCTTACTGGAAATTTAAAATCATAGGCGAACTGAGAGGAGAAAAGTTTGAACTTTCTGGTCCGAACTTAAAAAGCTTGGAAGAAGTGCAAAGGGTCAAAAAATTAAAAGGGAAAATAGGGAAAGTAACCTTTTTTGACAAAAGCATTGAGGAAATAAAACCGCCATATCCATTTAACCTCTCAGATCTTCAAAAAGAGGCTTATCGTCTGTTCGGAATTCAACCATGGGAATCATTGACTATTTTGGAAAAGTTATATTTAAAAGCTCTTATATCATATCCACGCACAAGCTCTCAAAAATTACCTCCTACAATAAACTATAAGTCTATACTTTCTAAGTTAGCTCAAAAGTACAAAGAGACAGCAAGCATATCAAGGCCCCATCCAGTTGAAGGACCAATGGACGACCCTGCACACCCCGCAATTTACCCAACTGGAGAATTACAACCTTTAAGCGGTAATGAGTTTAAGCTCTATGACTTGGTGGTGAGGAGGTTCATAGGTACTTTTTATAGAAACGCTAGGGTAACAAAAAAATACATGAAAGTTAAAGCAGAAGAATTTGATCTCGAAGCTGATGGAGCCACACTTATTGATAAGGGTTGGCTTGAAGTTTACCCTTTTAGAGAAATAAGAGAAAAGAAAATTCCAGATGCATCTGTTGGAGACGAAGTTTTGATAAAAGATGTAAATGTTGAGCTTGCTTACACAAAGCCACCTTCAAGATATACACCATCAAGTCTTTTAGACTGGATGGAATCCAATGAAATAGGTACAAAAGCAACAAGGGCAGACATAATAAAAACGCTTTATAAACGAGGGTATATAAAGGGCAACAGAATAGAAATAACAGAGCTGGGCTTCAGCGTAGCCCGTTATTTTAGTTTTTCTCAGATAACAACTCTTGAAATGACAAGAAAGCTAGAGAGTTCGCTAGAGAGCATTGAAGTTGGGAAGATGCTTCCTGGTTATGTTTTAAGTGAAAGTGCTAAAATTTTAATTGAAGAATTGAAAAACGTAAAGCGCTCAGAAGAAATGATAGAGCTAACTAAAAAATATCTAGCAGCAGGAACTGGAGAATCTTTTGGAAAATGTCCAGTCTGTGGCAAAGGCGAACTCATACTGCATATATCACAAGCTGGAAAGAGATATCTAAAATGTAACATATGCGGAGCATCGGCTCCTCTTCCAAGAAAAGGCAAGCTCGTTCCAGCAAAGAAAAATTGTCCGCATTGCGGATGGCCTATGATAAAAAGGGGTGGTTGGGTTTTTTGTCCAAATCCGAATTGCCCAAACAGCAAAATAAAAAATGCATAATCTGCGGATTTTATTCTGAAGGCTCGCTGTGTTTTAAACACAGGATAGCAGCAAGGAGCCTTACAGAAGGTTATAAATACTGGAAGGAAGCTTTTGACATTTCTTTTAATGAATATTTGAGAGAGGTAAGAAAAAGACCCGAAACTGGAACTTGGGTCAAAGAAGTAATCGATTATATTGTTTCTTCTAACGATTTTAAAATTCTTGACGAGTAAATGAGACTTTTAAATACAAAAACTATAGTCTTAATAAATATTTTATAAATAAAGTGATGCTGCTCAAATAAGATTTTTCAGATAAAAGTTAAGGTGCGAATCGCTCCTTTCAGCTTTATGAAAGCTTGAT
>DAXX01000017.1 GCA_002506605.1 Thaumarchaeota archaeon UBA160 | reverse complement strand
GTAAAATGTTATACATAAGAATTTTTATACTTAATACTCCTCTTGAAGTTCATGAACGCCTTTTTCAGCTTCTTCAACTGCTTTTTTCATTTCTTCCTTTACTTCAGCAGGTAGCTCATTAATCTTAGCGCTTGCAGGCGATATGTTTAATGATTTATCCCATAAAACCTTTATTCCGTCGTCGTTTATTTCCATTGGGTGTCTTACCATTGAAATCTTTGAATCTCTCATTTTCCAAACTATTATCGATCTATAAAGCCTTCCTTCAACTTCATCAAGGTCTATTCTTACTATACCGTCAACTGCATGTTCTACACCCGGACCCCCAAACCCTCTTTCTCCAACCGATATCTGACTCACAAACAAAGCAGTGTTTCCTAGCCCTGCGATTACTCTTTTTAATATCATGATTGTTCCTCGTGCAAGAGCAGGCTTCGTTAGATAAAGCGTGCTTACAGAATCTATAGCTATTCTTTTAGCATTTGTGTCTTTAATCGCTTCTCTTAAAACATCAACCAATTCCTGAACGCTTTCAGGATCTTTAACTAAATATTTTTCTCTCTGTGCTGATGAGCCTATACCTGCTGTAAATGCGTCAACTATTGCAAAAGAACCTTCTTTTTCATATTTTGATATATCCCATGAAAAATGAGCAAAGCTTCTCCTTACTGATACAGGATGTTCCTCCAGAGCAACAAATACTCCATGTTCTCCCTTTAAAAGCCCATTGTAAATGTATTGTTTTGCTAATATTGACTTACCTGTACCAGGTCCCCCTGAAATTAAAACAACATTCCTTTCTGGTATGCCACCGTAGAGAATTTCATCAAAACCAGGAACGAATGTCCTCACTCTATAAATTTTCATAAAATGATAATATATTTACTGTTTTATAACTATTTCTGCTAAGAATTTAAATTATAAATGGTAAAATACTACGTAAAAGCCTCATTTTTAAGTTCTAGTAAAATAGGTAAATTCATTAATCATAAAAGAACCCTCACCCAATGACCATAATCCTAATGCCCTTACTTTTTCTCCTACTTTGAATCCTTTTAATTTTATTAGTGTTTCTGAGGACGCTATTATTTTTCCTTCCCCTGAATCATCCCCTATCATCATTTCATATTTATCCGACGCTCTCATTATAGGTTCAGATAAAACAATAAAATCAACAGATACATAACCTTTTTCTGCATTTGCTACTTTTTGTAATAAGGGTTGATAGTTCATTTTAAGCTCGTGTTTAAGACATTCATCAACCACAAATACAGGAAATTGGAACCTAGCTTTTTTTACTATTATTGATTGTGAGCCTAAGCACTCATTATTTATCTTAGAGGGTCTTATATTGCCAAATTCATCCATTAGAAGGACATTATCTTCAGAACCATAAACATCCATTATAGAAGGTGATAACTCTACTGTATATGGCTTTAAAAATGTTATTTCTGCTCCATATTCACTATTCCGTATTAATGCAGGTGCTGCTGTAATGGTCAATCCTTCTTCTATTAAGGCATCATTTTCGTAATCCCATAGCACAGCCCTAAATTTAGACAAGTTTTTAATAAAAAAGCTAATGCCGCTACCAGCAGATCCATTTTTTTTATTATAGGAAATTTTTTTTATAGGGCCCTCAACGATCCCTTTTATTATGTAATTTTTTGCATTAGGGCTCTTCTTAATTATTTCATCAAGCTTCAAAACTTCATTTGTTATACTCACGCTTGAGTGCGAGTTTAGATGAATTTCTAGCTGTTCATTGTTCCCTTTTTTAACATGTGCGTTTCTGAGAATTACTTTAGAACCAGCAGAGATATTTTTAAAAAAATCTTCTTCACCCCAATATACACCCCTCATTAGTGATTCATCATAAATATAAAAAACAGTTCTTTTTTCGTACTTTTTATAAGAAAGAATATATCCAGTAAGATTTACTCCTTTTTTCTCATTTGTTATTTCAGATAACTTTGTGTACTCTTCTAGCTTTATCCCTAGATCGTTTAAAATAAGATATAAAGCCCCTAGATCCGTTAGATAGCCAGCTCCTATTTTTTCCTTTTTTTCTTTTATAAGTTCCAACAGCTTATCTTTTGTAAGATCTTTTCTTATTTCTAAAATTTGATCTATTAATCTGAATAACTTTTCGTTCTCAGTGGTCATTCTTTTTCTTTTATTTCTTGAAGATATCTTAAAGCGTCTAAAGCTGCCTTTGCCCCCATTCCTGCTGCAGTAACGGCTTGTCTATAAATAGGGTCTGCTATGTCTCCAGCCGCAAAAACGCCTTTAATGCTAGTTCCTGTTTCTCCATAGAGTTTAATATATTTATTTTCAGTAAGCTCAACCTGTCCTTCAACAAGCATAGTATTTGGCACGTGCCCTATATCAACAAAAACACCCTTAACAGGAATAAGGGTAATTTCATTTGTTATTTTATTTTTCACTTTTACACCTTCAACTTTACTGTCACCAACAATTTCTACCACTTCACTGTTCCATACAAATTTTATATTTGGAATTGCAAAAGCTCTCTTCTGCATTATAGCCTGAGCCCTGAGTTTGTCCCTTCTGTGAATTAATGTAACACTTTTACATATTTTTGACAAGTAGATGGCATCTTCTACTGCAGTGTCTCCACCTCCTATAACTGCCACTTCCATATTTTTAAAGAACATCCCATCACAAACAGCACAATATGAAACACCTTTTCCCTTGAATTTCTTTTCTGAAGGAAGACCTAACTCTCTAGCTGAAGCGCCCATAGCTAGAATAACGGCATCAGCCAAGTATGCGTCATCCTCAACTTTAATTTTAAACGGTTTCTCCATCAAACTTATTTCTGTTGCATCTTTATCGATTATCTGTACACCCAACCTTTCTGCCTGTTGCCTCATTCTTTTCATCAATTCAGGGCCAAGGATGGGCTCAGGAAATCCAGGAAAGTTTTCAACTTCACTTGTTAACATTAATTGCCCGCCAGATGAATATCCAGCTATCACTATCGTATCGGCACCGCCTCTTACCGCATATATTGCCGCCGTCAAACCTGCAGGACCGCTACCTATAATTACTATTTCGTGCTTTTCTGTTTTTCCTCCTTCAAATCCAGAAAGCTTAAAACCCATGGTAAATATAAAGTCTACCTAAAATAATAAGCGTTATGGAACAATATACTAGCTTAGAAATCCAAAAAACTATTAAAAGCCAAAGTTATGGGTTTAAGTGAGAAAAAATGAGCTTCGTAACAAAATTGGTATGTTCTAGATGCGGAAAAGTTTATGATCCAAAAGAGGGTCATGTGATGTGCGATAGAAAAGATCTTGGCAGGCTTGACATATTCTATGACTATGAAATGATAAAAGAAAAGCTTACAAAGGAATCGCTAACGAAAAGGCCTCACGATACTTGGAGATGGAAAGAATTGATGCCAGTCGATGAAAAATATGCTGTCAAACTTGGAGAAGGAGGTACTCCATTGATAAAGGCCACAAGGCTTGCGGAAGCTTATGGATTAAAGGAACTTTATATAAAGGATGAAACAAGAAACCCGACCGGATCATTCAAAGACCGATCAATGTCAGTTAGCGTTGCAAAGGCTGTAGAACTAAATGTAAAGGTTGATACAACTGCTAGCAGCGGAAACGCGGCAGCAGCGCTAGCTGCATACTCTGCGAAGGCCGGAATCAAAACTGTTGCCTTTGTACTGTCTACAGCCAGCGTTTCTAAGATTGCTCAGCTTAAACTGTATGGCGCATCAGTTATCAAGGTTAGAGGTATTGAAAAAGGAGAAGATCCAACAGTTAAGATGATGCTAGCTGCTGTTGAAGAAATGGGTTGGTATCCTTCACCTTCTTTTGGTCCATTTAATCCTTATCAAGTAGAAGGGCCTAAAGGTATATCTTTTGAAGTTGCAGAACAGTTCGAATGGAAACCTTATGACTGGATGCTTGTACCTACAGGCAGCAGCTGCCTTTTAGCCGGGATATGGAAAGGAGTTAGAGACCTAAGAGAAATAGGTTTTGTAAACTATTATCCAAAACTTGTTCCAGTACAACCAGAGGGCAACAGCCCACTTATAAGAGCTATAAAGAACAGTATACCTTTTGAAAAAATAGAACCTGAGAAACATCCTCATACAATCGCTTCTGGCCTTTCAGATCCATACCCATGGGACGGCGATGCCGCTTTAGAGGGCGTTAAAAAAACAGGTGGTACCGGTGAAACAGCGAGTGATGAAGAGATAGCACAAGCTGTTAAAGACTTAGCAAAATATGAAGGAATATTTGCTGAACCAAGCGGAGCAGCAGCGCTTGGTGCTTTGAAGAAACTCATTGACAACAAGGTAATTGATAGAAGCGATCGCGTTGTGGTTCTAGTAACAGGTTCTGGGTTTAAAGATTTGAACTTTGCACAATCTCTTTATAGAGAACCGCCCGAAATTGATGCTGACATAGGTCAGTTAAAGAAAGCATTAAAAGAAGAAGGAATTATTTTTTAGAATTAATAAGATTTTTCTTTTTTATAGTATTTTTCAGCATCTTTTACCGCATCATATATTTGATAATAAGTACCACACCTGCATATAACTCCGTTAAGCTCTTTCTTAAGTTCCTCACCATCTATTTCTGGATTCTTGCTTAAAACGTAATGCGATGTAACAACAAAGGCTGGTGTACAAAATCCACATTGCAATGCACCGTGCTTAACAAACGATTCCATGAGCTTCTTTGCTCTTTCATCTGAATATAAGCCTTCAGCAGTTATTACTTCTTTTCCGTCGGCTTCTACTGAAAGAGTCATGCAACTTTTAACGGGAATACCATCAAGGAGGACCGTGCATAATCCGCATTCTCCTCTCCAGCAAGCAGCTTTTACGCTTGTAATCCCTAACTTATCTCTTAATGTATTGAGAAGAAGTTCGTTATCTTCTACTGCTATTTCTTTTGTTACGCCATTAACCTTTAACGATATTGTTTTCAATTTATTCACCCCCAAAAACTTCTTTTAATGCACGAGCAGTAAGCACCTTTGATATATGTTTTCTATATTCTGAGCTTGCTACCACATCTGACATAGGTTCAACAGTTTTGCTCACAATTTCTGATGCTCTCTGTATGTTAACTGATACTGGCTCTTCCCAATTCCATTGCAAAGATTCATTATTAAAATAATAAGGTTTTGGAGCCAGTGCCCCTACAACTAAAGCAAACTTTTTCTTATTCAAATGAGCCGTAACAGCCACAGTAGCTATAGCAACTTCACTAGCATTTAAAAATTTTAAATAAGTCCCTTTTACGTCTCCATTATAAGGTACAATTATTTTAGTTATGATTTCATCTTCTTTAAGAGAATTCTTTCCCAGACCAATAACTAGTTCTGATGAATGTATAAAACGCCTTTCTTCAGCACTTTTTATCTCAAGCATGGAGTCCATGGACATTAAAGCTGTTAAACCATCTGTACTTGGCATTGCAACGCTTATATTTCCTCCAAGGGTTACAGTATGCTGCAACGTTCTGTCGCCCATAAAAGAGGCTGCCTTGGCAAGCGTTGGACATAGCTCTTTAATTTCTTTCGAATTCTGTAACTCTATAGCTGTTACCATGCTTCCTATTTCAACTCCTCTTTGAGTAATGTTGATCGTTTTTAGCTCTTTTATGTTCTTTAAGTCTATTACGTATTCCGGAACAATTTGCCTTTCTTTCATTAGATTTATTAACATTATACCTCCAGCCTTTACTTTTGCCTTTCCTTTGTACTGCTTTAACATTGACAACGCTTCTTCCAATGTGCTTGGCTTTAAATAAACAAACTTAGGAAGGGTGAAATACGGTGTTGTGAAGCTCATACTTTTTCAACCTCCTTTATTCCTTCTTCAAAAAACGACCTTAGAGCTCTATCTAGTAATTCAGGCTTTTGCTCTTTTATTGCTCTCCATAGTTTTTCAGCAGTTATTGGTAATTCATTTATCTTTACTCCTGTAGCTCTAAAAATTGCATTTGCTATTGCTGGAGCAACGCCGATCATTACATGCTCGCCTACACCTCTAGCACCAAGTGGTCCATCTTTTTGTGGCGTTTCCAATATATAGCTCTCCATACTTGCTGTCATATCTTCAAAGTGTGGAACATAATAATTTATGAGGTTTGGGTTGATGACTTTTCCGTCATCACTAAATTTAAGCTCTTCAAAGAGCGCTGAACCAAGGCCCATTATAAACCCTCCATCCATTTGACCTTTTACAAGAAGTGGATCTATAGCTTTCCCAACATCATAAACTTGTATAGCCCTGAGCACTTTAACTTCTCCGGTTAGCAAGTCTATTTCAATTTCCACCGCTGTGCCACCATAAGTATGAAAAACTGTGTTTGATCCATGACCGTTTTCATCTAGAAATGTGTTCAAGATAGGTGCATAGCTACCTCTTCCTACAACTGGCGATCCAACAGTGACTCCATCTGGATATGTATATCCCATTGCAAATTCCTTTATTTCTTTTTTTATCCATGGATGCGTCTTTGAAAAAACGTAGCCATTTGATACTTCTAAGTCATCTACCGGTACCTTAAAAACCCTTGAAGCCGTTTCTTTTATTTGTTCTTTAGCATCTTCAATAGCTTTTAAAAGCGCTATACCATCTGAAAAAAGTCCTCTACTACCAACTGTTTGCCATGTATATGGATTGGCATCTGTGCTTACCATCTCAAGTTGATTTACTTTAATTTTTTCTAACGGAACTCCAAATTCTTCTGATACTATAATTGCTAAAGAAGTAGGCGTACCCTGACCCATGCTACCAGTGCCTGTTAAAACGTCTATTGTTCCATCTTCGTTCAGCTTTACTACAGCTGAAGCTGCAGCGTTCGGTGGCTGTGATGGTGCTTTTACTAAGAGCGCTATACCTTTAGCTCTTAGTTTCCAAGGTTCTGAGGGCTTTTGTATATGATCCAAATCAATAGCCTGAGATAAAACACTTAGAACTTTCTGAGGGTCACCTTCATCTTCTCTGACCTTTTCGCCTGTCGCTCTTACAGATTCTCCTGGTTTCAGCAAATTCTTACGTCTTATCTCTACAGGATCTATTCCTAAAATACTTGCAGCTCTGTCTATCGTAAGTTCTAGAGCCCAGTGATTTTCTGGATGACCAAAACCCCTCATAGCAGTTGTCGGAATCTTGTTAGTATAAACCGCATATGATGTTACATGAACGTTTGGAATGTCGTATGCTCCGTCAGCAGAATATCCTGCTGTCCTTGCAACATTTATAGTATAGTCTGCATAAGCTCCAGCATCCAAATAAAATTCTGCCTTATATGCTACAAATCTGCCATCTTTCTTAAAGCCAGCTTTTACTTTAGCTATGAAGCCATCCCTCACGGGAGAAGAAGACATTTGCTCTGCCCTGCTTAATACCAACTTCACAGGTTTTCTTCCTGCAAATTTTGAAAGCAAAGCTACAAGAGGTTCCCAGCCTAGACCGGCCTTTAGTCCAAAACCACCTCCTGCAGGTGGAGCATGAATTATTATTCGGTTTATCGGTAATTTTAATGCATCGGCCATTAGATACCTTGTAGCAAAAGGTGACTGTGTGCTAGTCCATACTTCAATATAATCATCAAATCTCCACCACGCAAGCACATTTTGGGTTTCCATTGTTACATGACTTATTTGAGGAAGCCTATAGGTTTCTTCAATAACAACTACATCATTATCTTGTAGAGCCTTTTCAACATCGCCATGTTTTAGCTCAAATACGTTTGCAATATTTGTACCAGGGACTGGATGAAAACCCGGAAATACTCTATATTCTCCCAATTTCTCGTGTATAAGTGGGGCATCTTTCTCTAACGCTCTTTCAACAGTAAGCACAGGTTCAAGCGGTTCATATTCGACTTTTACCTTTTCTACAGCTTCTTCTGCAGCTTCGAGCGAATCCGCGATTACAGCTGCAACAGGGTGTCCAATCCATCTTACCTTATCAACAGCTAGCACATCCCTATCAGAAAGATAAAGACCTAGCCTATAAGGAAAATCTTTTCCAGTTGCTACATTCACAACGCCTTTTACTTTAAGAGCCTCAGAGATGTCGATATTTTTTATTTTAGCATGAGGAAGTTTGCTTGTAACAAGTTTTGCGTAAAGAGTCCCTGGAAAATTTATATCAAAAGAATATTTTAGTGTTCCAGTAACTTTCAGCCAAGAATCTACTTGCGGGATTTCTTTTCCAACATATTTATAACTCATGTTAGCTTACATTAGAGCAAGATTTATTTAAACTTTTATATAAACATGCTGATGCTGGTCAAATAAGATTTTC
>DAXX01000010.1 GCA_002506605.1 Thaumarchaeota archaeon UBA160 | reverse complement strand
GTTTTTTGAGCTTCTGATTGTTATAAAATAATATACTTGCGAATCTACTGCTAATTAATCATGAACCACTTTGCATATTTTTAAATATATGTCCTACTTTTGTTTATGCGGTTAATTACCTTAGGAAGATCTTCTATAAGATCTTTAGGAGCTAAATTGATTCTTAAAGGATTTGAAAAACGTCCAAAAGGTTCAATTTCCCTTGTAATGTAACCATGTTTAAGTAGTTCAGTAAATGCAACCTTTGAACTTACATTAAAAGACAACGTTAAGAAATAAGATGAGCTCTTACTTCTTATTACTTCTTCATCTAGTTGTTTTTCAAACCATTCACGAACTCTTAACGCTTCATTCCAATATTTTCTAAATGTTTCTTTATTGTCTAAAGCAGCAAGCGCTACAGAAGATGAAAATGAAGAAACAGGAAATGGCGACTGAACCCTTTTTAAAACGTCTGAAAGAATTCCGTTTGTAAGCGCATATCCAATCCTGAGCCCAGCAAGCCCATAAGCTTTAGAAAAAGTCCTCAGTATTATTAGATTGTCATATTCTTTAAGAAGCTGATTATTTGTAACTCCAGAAATTTCTGCATAAGTTTCGTCTAGAACCACAACAACATCTTTGTTTTCTAATAGTTTTTTTATTTCATCTTTCGGAGTTACGTGCCCAGTAGGGTTATTTGGGTTGCAAATAAATACTAACTTTGCAGAGCTTTTGATTATTGACTCAAAGTTTAATGATGTTTCTCCAACGTATTCATCTTCTACTACATCTAAGCCGTGATTAATGGCAGCTACTTTGTAGTAAGAGTACGTGGGTTTGTGAATGAACATTTTTGTCTTCTTTCCAAAAACTTTTAAAACCAATTCTATTAATTGGTCGGCCCCGTTTCCAATTATCACATTCTCTTCATCAATGTCATTCATTTTTGCCAGTTTTTCTTTTAACAGACTTACTATCTCTTTTGGATATAACCTTAGATCAATATTTTGAATCGCTTTTTCTGTAAGCTCTTTTATAAATTCTGAAGGAATAAAAAGATTTTCATTAGACTGAAGGTTCAAAAAATTTTTATCTCCTACGAGCTTTTTTGCTTCATCTGCTGAAATTCCAGGTTTATAAATCGGGGCTTTGTACCATTTTTTTAGCTTAGATTTCAAGCTCAAGCTTTTTTCCACCTTTTTTCGGAAATAGCCATAGCCCCAAGGTGTGCTGGAAAACCTTCATAACCTGCTAGTCTTAATACATGTTCCTTCATTCTCAGCCAACCTTCATAATTTATCTTCTCGGTTGTTATTGATGTTAGGAAGTTATATACAGTTAGCCCTGAATACGACTTTGCAAAACCCATAGTGGGAAGTGTGGAGTTAGGGCCAATACCGTAGTTACCTGCAGAGAAAGGCGTATTTAGAGTAATAGTCCCAGCCTTAAATGAATATTTATACTTGTTGAAAATTTCCTCAGCTCTAGAGCTTTCTATTGAAAGGTGTTCTGGTGCGTATTCTGCGATAAATTTAACAGCATCATCCAAGTTGTCAAAAATTATAATTGCACTATATTTTTTTGTATTTTCAAGCATAAAAGAGCGTCTCGGTTCAGGCAACTGGTTTATTATTGAATCAGCATAGTATGAGACTTTCTTAGCAAACTCTTCAGATGTTGTTAATAGTACTCCGGCAGAATCAGGTCCGTGCTCAGCCTCATTTATAAGATTCCAAGCTACGATTTCAGGATCTGCATTCCCATCACTTAGTATCATGCCCTCAGATGGTCCAGCTGGCAGATCAAACTTTATAGAGTCGCACGTTAGCATTTTAGCAAGAAAAGTATACGGTCCTCCTGGTCCAGCCACTATGTCTGTCTTTTTTATAGTATCTGTACCATATGCAAATGCTGCTATTGCATGCGCACCTCCAACAGCATAAACTTCTTTTAAACCCATCATATAAGCAACAGCTGCCGTAGCTTTATCAATGTGCATGTCTTTATCTATCGGTGGTGTAGCCAAGGCTATCCTTTTTACACCAGCTACCTTAGCTGGAACGAGAAGCATTACAGCCACAGACGGAAAACTGCCTTTTCCAGAAGGTACGTATAATCCGGCAGAGTTAACGGGAACAAAATACATACCCGCAAACACGCCTCTATCAACTTGAATCTGGAATTCTTTAGGGGCTTGCCTTTTGTGAAATTTAGTTACATTTTTTAACATGTATTTTAAACTTTTTTTAAGTTCTTGTGACAACGACATGTAATCTTCTTTTAACTCATCTTCGCTAACGATTAACTGAGAAGGTTCAATTTTTTGTCCAAAAACGGTAGATAAATAATCAGTTATTGCATCATCTCCACGATTTTTAACATCCTCTACAATTTTTTCTACCTCTTTTTTTAAAATTAAAACCTCCTGTCTAGATCTTTCAATTATTTTCTTAAATTCCTCTTTTTTCATCTCATTAAAGTAAATTACTCGAAAGTATGTCATATAATGAGCCTCATCTATAAGGTTATAAAATGTTGCTCTTTTTCGTTTGATTTTTTGTTTTAAATTAAAAAAATAGTAGCTCTTAATTTACATCTTTAATTAACAAAAATCTGCAATTTAACATTTTAATTAAAAATCTGGTTTTTGCGCGATTAAAAAACGTTAACGAAATCAAATATCTTAAAAGATAAAACGAATGACGCGTTTTTGAATAAAAATAACTTTGCTCTACATATTTCGTAAGAATGACAATTTTAATGATTTTTAGAAAAACATGCGGGGGGTGGGATTTGAACCCACGAAGGCCTACGCCAGCAGGTCTTGAGCTTAGGCAACTTCTGCCCCCATCGACCTGGCTAGGGGACCCCCGCAAGAATTATTTTTTGCTTTAAATTTATATGTGTTTGCTTAACTTTAACAGTGCTTTAAATGCAGTTGAATTTTTATCTTTAATTAATTGAATAAACACTAATATAAACATTACAAAACAACTGAAGCTTCATCTATTTGAATAAAGACGTATAGTAGTCGAAATAAAGCATAAATCTAAGCTTCAGCAATTGAACTGTGGAAAATTGCTGAACTTTTATTAATTATTTTTGAAATTCATAAGAAATTCCTTTTACCTTTGTTAATAACTTCTAGCTTTTTGTTTCAGTTCTAAAAATTTTATTAAGTTATAATAACCCTTCAATTAGTGCAAATTGTGCGTTGTACTTTACATTATTCTTTTGTTAATTGATAAATACATTACACTTCTTTTGATGATTATTGCAATTGCTTTCGTCCGGCATAAAATAATGAAAACGCATGTGCTATAACATTTATTCAGCACAATACTTAAAATACAATAAATCAAATATTTAATTATACTTATGAAATATAAAGAGTTTGGATCTACTGGAATAAAAACTTCCTATTTGGGTATGGGAACTTATTATGACCCTCTTTGGATAATTTTAGCTAAATTTGGATTTTTGAGAGATGCAAAACAAAAAATACAAGCTCTAAAAGCAGGCCTTAACGCTGGAATAAATCTCATTGACACTGCTGAACTTTATGGTTCAGAACCACTGATAAAAAGAGCTATTGAAGGCTATGAAAGAGAAAAAATATTTATTTCAACAAAGGTGTGGCCTACACACTTGAAAAGGGATAAATTATTTAAAAGCCTTGAAAAATCGCTAGAAAGGTTAGGTACCAAATACGTAGATCTTTACTTAATACATTTCCCTGGAAGCAGCCATTCTAATAGGGAAGCCTTAATGGCAATGGAAGAAGCTGTAGCAAGTGGTTTAATAAAATTTATAGGTTTGAGTAATTTTAACCTTAAAGGAATAGAAGAAGCCAGAAAAACATTGAGAAAAAACGATATTGTTGCCATTCAAAACCAGTATAATATTAAACATAAAGACCCTGAAAATGATTTGCTTCCTTATTGTGAAAAAGAAAGGATCGCTTTTATGGCGTATTATCCCTTAGCACACGGGAGAATTACAAAAGACAGCAAAGTACTTGAAGTTTCAAAAAAATTTAATATAACCCCAGCACAATTAGCATTAGTATGGCTTCTTAGATGGAGTTCTGTTTTTCCTATCCCGCGAGCTTCAAGACCTGAACACGTAATCCAAGACGCAAAAGCTGTTGACATAGACATACCAACAGAAATATTAGAAAAAATTTGATTCAGCTTTAAAACTATTCAAAACAGCTCTTTAATTTCTTATAACTCTCAATAAGGCTTTCGGGTATGACTTTAGTATCTGCAATTACTGGCATAAAATTTGTATCCCCTCTCCAGCGAGGAACGAGATGAAAATGCAGATGCTCGTAGCCTGCTCCTGCATCTATACCTATGTTTATTCCTAAATTAAATCCATGTGGCGACATAGTCTTTTGATAGCAGCTTTCTAACCTTTTTAAGAGGTCAAAAATCTCAATTATTTCATCGTTATCAAGTTCTGTAAAACGTGTTATGTGCCTATAGGGTACCAGCATCACGTGTCCATTATTGTATGGATATTTGTTCATTACGATAAAGATTTTATTACCCCGATAAACTATAAGGTTTTTTTCATCTTGAGATAAGTCTTCATTTATCATTTCACAGAATATACACTTCTGCGATCTTTCAGTCACACCTTTTAACCTCCATGGAGCCCAAAGTATTTTCAAAACCCTTCACTTGTTCTGTATTTGCAATTTTTAAGCGTATTGGAAATTAAGAAGCTTGATACCTCTTTGAATTTCATTATTTAACAAAATGTAAATTCATGATTATATAAAAACAACTAAGGTTACAAAATTTAACTGAAAATATATGTATAAATCTTAAGCCAATTAGAACTTTGTTAAATAAAGAACTAAAAGATGAGATTGGAATTAGTTTATGTGTAGGGGGAACCTATGTTTATATTAAACCGCGATTCTAACCTTTTTTCCATTTCTTCATAAAACTTAATCAGCTGCGGGGTTAAAGATGGCTTTACTGTAGCTATGGCTTTTTCAAAATCATTCTTGTTTATCACTGAGGAACCTCTACTTATAGCGTTTATCCCTGCCTCTCTTACTATTGATTTAAGGTCGGCTCCAGAATAGCCTTCTGTAGCAGAGGCTATTTGACTAATATTTACATCAGATTCAAGCTTTGTGTTTTTTAACAGTATTTTTAAGATCTCTTCCCTTTCTGCTACATTAGGCGGCCTAACATATATCAAAAGATCAAACCTTCCTGGCCTTAAAAGTGAAGGATCTATAAGATCAGGCCTGTTTGTCGTACCTATTAAAAATACCATATCCTCAGGTTGAAGCGAGTCTATAGATGTTATAAGCTGGCTTACAAGGGATTCAAGCGCTTCATATTCTTCTCCTCTTATTTTGGAGATAGAGTCGACCTCATCAAGTAATATAATAGAAGGGGCCGATGATTTTGCTTTTCTAAAAATTTCGCGTATAGCCTTTTCTGATTCGCCAACCCATTTGCTTAATATTTCTGGTCCTTTTATAGTAATTAGGTTGGCTTTGCTTTCATTTGCTAAAGCCTTTGCCATTAAAGTCTTACCACAGCCAGGAGGACCGTAAAGAAGTACTCCTCTTGGAGGTTCTATGCCAACCTTCTTGAACTTTTCAGAATTTTTTATGGCTTCAACAAAGTTGAGCCTTAGCTTCTCTAAAACATCTTGATAACCGCCTATATCGTTCCACGTTACTTTGGGAACCTCAAAATAGAGTTCTCTTAACGCAGTTGGAACAATCTGCCTGTACGCTTGCATAAAATCAGAATCTGTGACCTTTATTTCGTTCAGCTTCTCTTCGGTCAAAGCTTCACCCTCAAGGACACGAGGCGCGACTCTTCTTATGGCGTTAAATGCGGCTTCTTTGCAAAGAGCCGCTAGATCTGCGCCTGTATATCCTGCAGTCATTCTTGCATATTTTTTGAGATCTACATCTTCTGCAAGCGGCATTCCCCTTACATGAATCTTAAGAATTTCAAGCCTACCATCTTCGTTTGGCACGCCTATTTCAATTTCTCTGTCAAACCTGCCTGGTCTTCTAAGTGCTGGATCTACATCTTCTATTCTATTTGTAGCACCTATAACTATTACGTCCCCTCTATCTTTTAGACCATCCATTAAAGTAAGAAGCTGAGCTACTACTCTTACTTCTGCCTCTCCAAAAGATTCGCTTCTTTTTGGGGCTATAGAATCCAGCTCATCAATAAATATAATAGCTGGCGCGTTCTTCTTTGCTTCTTTAAATATTTCTCTTAACTTTGCTTCAGTTTCTCCATAATATTTGCTCATTATTTCTGGACCGTTTATTGAAAAAAATTTAGCATTTGTTTCATTTGCTAAAGCCTTTGCCATTAAAGTCTTACCACAGCCAGGAGGACCGTAAAGAAGTACTCCTCTTGGAGGTTCTATGCCAACCTTTTTAAAGAGGGACGGATATTTTAAAGGCAACTCTACAAGCTCTCTCAACATCTGAAGCTGTAACTTTAAACCTCCTATATCCTCGTAAGTTATTTTAGTTTCAATGGTTTTCTTACTTTTCTCTATAGCAACAACTGTTTTTCCTGTTATGAGGACGACACCACTTGGCTCTATTTGATTTATTACAAACGTTAGATTTGTGCCAAGAACATTTACATTAAAAGAATTTCCTTCTAAAACAAGAAAACCTTCAAGCTTTTTTTTAAATATTGTTTTTAAAGCTTTGCTTTGTAGCTTAAGGTCTTTGTTTGTCGCTTCAAAAAGAACTTTTTTAGCCTCTGTATAATCTGCTTTTTCAACTTTCACTACTTCATTAAGAGCGACGCCTGCATTGCCTCTTAATGTTGAATCCATCATAATGATATTATCTTTAGAATCTTCTAAAATTGGATAGGCGAATGCGGCCGCTTTCCGTTTACCTGTTATTAAGACTGCTTCTCCGTTTTTTATTCCAAGTATCTGAAAGTATTTTTTAGGAATTCTCACTCTGCATTTCCCGATATCTCTTTCATACGGTTCAGAAACTTTTAGCTCAATAGTAGGCATCTGGTTTGTCTCAAATTAACTATCTTATATATTTATTTAATTTGACTGCAATTTTTATATTAAACTGTCAGATAGTTTAACAATAGATTATTATAGACCTAAAGTTTTAACTTGAAAGTTCTATAGATTTGCTCAGCAACTTTCAAAGCCTGTGCCGTTTCATAAACATCATGCGTTCTTATTATATTTGCGCCTGATTGCACGCTTATGACTTCTGCTGTTAAGCTCCCAGCTAATCTTTTAGCAGGATCTGGTTCTTTTGCTATTTTACCTATAAAAGATTTTCTTGATACGCCTATAAGTAAAGGCTTGTTAAAGAAGGACTTTATACTACTTAAATTACTTAAAATTGAAACGTCCCATTCCGCGCTATCCATCCATACAGGTCTAATAAACCCAATTGCAGGATCTATAATTATGCTTTTTTCATCAATTCCAGCTTTTAACGCTTTGTTCAGTGCTTCATGTATACTTTGTACAACATATTCTAGAGGCTCAACTTTTTTTTCGGGGGTTCCATGAGCCACAGCTATGACAGAAGCTAAGTGATCCTTAGCAACGTTTAAAGAATTTGGGTCGGAAAACCCAGAGATATCGTTTACTATCGTTGCTCCGTGATTAAGGGCAACTTCCGCGACTTTACTTCTCTGAGTATCTATAGATATATCAACATTAAGCGCAAGGTCTTTCAAAACACGCATAGCCTTTTTAACCCGTTCAAGCTCAACCTCTTGAGATACAAAAGTGCTTTTATAAGGCGCAGTGCTCATTCCTCCAACATCAATTATTTTTGCACCATACTTAACTGATTCTAAAACAAACTCTTCTATTTCCTTATCAGATTTTTTCACAGAACCAGAGTAAAAGGACTCTGGACTAACGTTGAGAACAGCCATTATAATAACTTCATTTATATCTAAATTTGTTTTTCCTACTTTAAACAATTTAAGTTATTTCTGCTTTTCTTTCTTCTCTGGACCTAACCTTAACAATACCGAAATGCACTGCACATGAGATACAGTAATATTTTGTCACTACAGTATAAGGAACATAAGCGCCTTTAGCTTGTAGTTCCTTAGCTAAAGCTGCATCAACTAAAGGAACTCTAACTGTAACTTTCTTAGCTTTATCCCTAGGGATCCTTGCCCCGCATTGACTACAAGTTACATATTCATTTCTACCTTTAGAACCTTTATCCCTTCCTCTGCTTTTTCTTTTTTTGGGCAAGACATATTTTTGTTAAAACGCGCCTTTTTAACCGTTTCGGCTATACTAAAAAACAAGATAAAATTATACAAGTAAATGATTCCAATATATTAAGCAGATAAAAACTTAATATATTATGTTTTTTTATTAGGTTATAGCTAATAATATTAATATTCTAGACAGCTTTGCAGCATAAAAAATAATAAAAGCAATGCGCATTTATAATTTTATGACCGCTAGCATTTACTACAAACATTAAATAGCATAATTGTGCATAACATATGAATTATATTAATTTACAATTGCATAAAAACTTTTTATGCTTTCAACAGGACATTTGCTTTTTTATTTCGCCTCGCTAAACTTGTAACATACATCCATATATAAGTAAATTTGTTTTTATTTATGTGAGTGCGCTGTGTAAACAAAATTTAGACATATTTGTAGTGCTAAGATTTTCACATAAGCCTAGATTGATTTTTTTCGTCTTCTTGCTGTTCTTCAAATTTGCTTTCGAGAACTTGCTTTACTTTTTTAGCTTTTGCGTATCCAATAACTTCAGCAAGAGTTGTTTGTGAAGCGTTGAACGCTTTTATTGGGGTGCCAAAATGTTTTAAAAGCTTTTCAGCAAGCTTTTCACCAACGCCGGGAAGCGATGCCAGAAGCTCAAGTTGTTGCTCCCGTAAACTTTGTCCTTTTTCTTTAACAATGTTGTGAGGTTTTTGCTCTTTATTTAGGTTATAAACTAACCTTTCTATGAAAATTGCGCTTTCGTTTAATGACGGAACAAAAACTAACTTAATAGGGAAGTTTATCGTAAGCGAAGCAAGCGCTCCATAGTAAACTTTTATATTGCTTACTATGCTAGGTATGATCGTTATGTCGCCTTCCACTAAAAGTATCGGTTGTCTATAAGAGCTTGTAAGATCTTCTACTTGTCTAAATAACCTACCATCAAAGATAGATGATATAAAATCGTTGACCGTCTTCCTTTCTATAGCTATTTCATCAGAAAGAATGTAATCCCCAACAGCTAACTGATAGAACCTAACGTTTAGACCATGCTCTTTTAAAAGAGCAGGTAGATTTGATGCCGCTTCACGATTATCAACTATTATTTCGCGCATAGACGCTCATAGCGGGTTTTAAAATAAAAATTTGACTTATTTTAAGAATTTTGCCTTGACATATATGTAATTATTGCCATCTTGAGAACCTTTATTGGAAGGGCTACGCATTTTATTCTGTTTGGTCCTAGCTCTTTAATTCCTAACTCGTTCATTAGTTCTTGCTCGCTAATTTTTAAGGCGTCATCTAAACTTTCTCCCTCAACCATCTCAGTCATTAAAGACGCAGAAGCCATTGAAAGAGCGCATCCGTTCCCTTCAAATCCGATTTTTTAATTTTAAGATATATTTTTACGTTATCACCACACGTAGGGTTGCTGTCTCCATATTCTGCATCATAAAAATCGAGTTTGCCTTTGTTTCTAGGGTTCTTATAGTGATCCATTACGTTCTTATGAAAGAAATAACTCATACAACATTCATCAACTCTTCTAATGAGGCTTTAACTTATCTATTTCTGAAAAAGTATTATAAAAATAGAGGCTTGCTCTTGTTGTGCCGTTTAAAAAGCCAAGATCTTCTTGCAAAGGCTGTGCACAGTGCCATCCTGACCTGACTGCAATCCCTTTCATGTCTAGAAAGGCACAAATCGTGAGGATGAACGCCTTTTATTTCAAAAGCCAACAAAGCGGCTCTGTTGTTCTTAGGCCCCACAAATCTAAGCCCTTTTATATTTCCAACCGTTTTTAGAAGGTACTCCGAAAGTTTTCTTTCATAAGCCTCTATGTTATCTATGCCTATTTTCTTAATATATCTTATCGCTTCAGCAAGCCCTATTGCCCCAACATAGTTAGGAGTTCTAGGTTCAAATTTCCATGGAACATCGTTCCATGATTGTCCCTCTATATGAACTTCCTTAACCATTTCCCGCCAGTAAACGGAGGCTCAAGCTCTTCGAGGCTATACTTCTTCCCATAAAGAACGCCTATGCCTGTAGGTCCCATCATTTTATGCCCGAGAAGGCATAAAAGTCAACCCCGAGGTTCGACACATCCACCTTCGTATGAGGCGCTGCCTGTGCTCCATCTACAAGAACTAAGGCACCATTTTCTTTAGCTTTTTTACAAATTTTTTGAGATTAACAACAGTGCCTGCAACGTTAGATACATGAGTTAAAGCCAGAACCTTTGCGTTTTCAATATTTTTTCAAAATCATCTTCGTCTATCATAGCTTCAGGTGTAACTTTGACAATTTCTAGCTGTAAACCTGCTAGTTTTGCAATAGTTCTCCACGGCTAAAAGTTACTATAATGTTCAAGAAGCGATCTGACTATTTTATCTCCTTTTTTAGCTTTTGCAACAACATATAAGCTACTAAATTAATAGATTCCGTTGTATTTCTTGTAAAAATTATTTCACTTTCTGAAACATTTATAAAGTTCGAAACTTCTTTTCTTGATTGTTCATATTCTTCTGTAACATCTTCAGCTACTTTGTATACGCCTCTATGAACGTTAGCGTTCAGATTTTTATAAACCCATCCATTTTTTAAGTACCGTAACGGGATTCTGAGATGTGGCTGCGCTGTCTAAATAAATAAAATCAGGACATGATAGTATAGGAAAGTCTTCCCTTATACTTTTAATATTTTGTTCAATGCTATTCATTTTCAAGCCCAAAAGCTTCTCTAATATCTCTTAGTAGGTTTCTAGCTAAAAGCGCAACAGAATCATCCCTAGAAAGACCTCTAGACATAAGATAAAACATTTGATCTTCATCTATGGGGAATACTGCAGCTGAGTGCTTTGCATATATATCGTTTATCTCGAGTTCCATACCAGGTATATTCTGCGCGCTTGCGTCTTTGCTTAGTAATAACGCCTTTTGCTCTATGTATGAGTTTCCTCCTACACCATCGGATGTATTTAAAACCAGACCCTTGTGAATGGTTTTTGAATATTTCCTTATAATGCTTTTTTGATATGAAAATACCGTAGACTTTGGGGCCATAAGTTTAGTTATTACTGTGGAGTCCGTTAAAGAAGCGTCATCTAAATCATATCCAATTTTTGCGTTGAACAAGCTCATGCTACCTTTGTTAAACGAATAAATTCTTTCTCTTACATACATTTTTCCTGAAGTTAGCGAATAAACATTCACAGATGCATTATCCTCTAAAAAGTAATATGCATTATAAAGAAAGTTTCCTGTGCCTTCTACTTTTTTTAGATGATTGAACTTAACACCTTTCTTTATGTAAAAGACAACGACTTCTGACGCCAATTCTGCAGAGGAAAGCAAAAATGAATCATATAGTGTCAACTCATTTTCTATATTTATGATCTTACTCAGGAATCCTCCGCCATGTTCATATTTTCTTTCAAACTTGGAATCACCATTCAAAATGAATTTTTTTGCATTATTTTGAGTAAAATATAGATTTAAAAATACGTTTTTGTCAAACATATCTTCTTCGAGTTTTATTTCATCGTTTATATATTTGGCTGAATACGTTTCCAAAACCTTAGATTCGTTAAGTGAAAAGGGATCAATAGTTATAGGGAGGTAATTTCTCAAAAAAAGCTGATGAGTTTCGTATGGAAACTTTTCATATGCCTCTTTTAATTTCTCTTTTATCAGTAGGCTCATCCTACAGCCCCTGTCAACTCTAATTCTATTAATTTATAAAGCTCTATTGCAAAATCAGGTGGTATTTCTTTTGTAAAGTCTCCAAGATATCCAGAAACTATTAGTGATTGGGCTTGCTGCTCCTTTATTCCTCTGCTCTGTAAGTAAAATAGCTGTTGTTTTCCTATCTTTCCGGCCGTTGCTTCATGTACTATTGATGAATCTTCTTCATAAACGTATTCATATGGATAAGTAGTAGAAGTTGACTTATCATCAACCATCAAAGAATCGCATCTAACTGCAGATTTTGCCTTTTCAGCCCCTTTCCCAACCCAGACCATGCCTCTATAAATTGTTTTGCCACCTTTCATTGAAACTCCCTTTGAAGATATTAACGAGCTCGTTTCCCTGTTAAGATGATATACTTTGCCGCCTGAGTCAATGATTTGGTTGTTGGTTGCTAAGCTTAAAGAATTTATAAATCCTTGCGAACCTTTTCCAAAAAGATATATTGAAGGATATTTCATCGTAATTTTGCTGCCTATATTGCCGTCTATCCACTCCATTTTTCCCTCATCATAAACGTGCGCCCTTTGCGTTACAAGATTGTAGACGTTCTTTGACCAATTCTGAATTGTGGTGTACCTGACGTGCGCTCCTTTTTTCACCACTATTTCTACAACTCCCCCGTGAAGCGTGTTCTGAGAATAAATAGGAGCTGTACACCCTTCTATATAATGAACATCTGAGCCCTCATCAGCAATTATTAGTGTCCTTTCAAAGTTCCCAACGTCCGGTGCGTTTAATCTAAAATAAGCATATATTGGCTTTTCAAGCTTAACGCCCTTGGGCACATACACAAAACTACCTCCGCTCCAAACTGCATACGTAAGCGCTGCAAATTTATTGTCCCCTATTGGTATCACTTTGCCAAAATATTGTTTAACGAGATCCGGATATTCTTTAACTGCCGTATCCATGTCAGTAAATATAACGCCTTGTTTTTCCAGCTCATTTTTTATATTATGGTAAACTACTTCTGATTCGAACTGAGCTCCAACACCTGCCAGAAACTTCTTTTCAGCTTCTGGAACTCCTAATCTCTCAAATGTTTCTCTAATTGAAGGAGGAAGGTCTTCCCAACTTCTAGCTTTAGATGCTGTAGGTTTAGCATAATATATAATATTGCTTAGATCTAATCCAGAAAGATCTGGCCCCCATTTAGGCATAGGAAGCTTATAAAACTCTTTGAGAGCGTTTAACCGCATTTCCTCAACCCAAGATGGTTCGTTTTTTATAGAAGAGATTTCTTTTATTAAATTTTCATTCAAGCCTTTTTCCGCAATATATTTGTAATCTATGTGAACAGAAAAGTTATACTTGCTGTAATCTATTTCAAGATCCATGATCTGTATTTTAAGGTTATTTTATAAAAGCTTTTATTAAAAATTATAACAGTGTTATAAATTACCAATGATCCTATTGCCACAATTTTTAGGTTCATACTTTACAACTAAATAATGTTTCTATCATTATGCATGGTATATATCATGATTTTTTAAAAACGCTATCGTTGCATAACAAAAGAAAAGTTAGCTTTTTAACAAATAAAAATAAACAAAAAAGTATTAATTTTTATTTACGGCAGAATCATCGACATTAATGCTTTAGCTGTGTGTAGCCTGTTTTCCGCTTCGTCAAAGTAAAGTGAATTTTCGTAAGAATCTAGCACTTCGTCAGTTACTTCTTGCCCTCTGTCTGCTGGACCGCAATGCATGTAATAAGGCTTTCCTGACCTCTCAAGCAGATCCATGGTTACTATCCAGTCCTTGAATTTTGTCTGATAGGCTTTTGCTCCCTCATCGTCTCTTTTCGGTCCATACGGCTGGAAGAACCCTTTAGGCGACCACGCTTTAGGATATACAAATGTTGCTCCCTCAAAGGCGGTCTTCATATCATATTCGATTTTGAAGCTACCACCATATCTGTCTGCGTTTTCCTTAGCTTGTTGTATAACTTTATCATCCAGTTCAAAGCCTTTTGGATGAGCTAAAACTACATCCATACCCATCTGCGTAGCTGCCAATACGACGCTCTGCGGAACAGCTAACGGTTTAAGCCCTCCTGAATAAGCATATGACATTACAAACTTTTTGCCTTTTAATTTTGGTTTAACTGTTCTCGCTGCCTGCATATCTGCAAGAGCCTGAAGTGGGTGATACATGTCGTCCTCCAAATTGATTACGGGAATAGTTGCGTACTGAGCGAACAGGTTTATTATCTTGTTGGCCCTTCCGATTATCCAGTTTGCAGCATCAGCGTACATCCTTATAGCTATACCCTGTCCGAACCTGCTTAATACTCTTGCTACATCTGATATGTCTTCTGTCTTATACGGAACCCTGTCTTCTGGAAGAGTTGGTTTATACACGTCTTGAGCTCTTATAAAGTGTGCATGACCCCCTAGCTGGAATATTCCAGCCTCCATACTGTTTCTTGTCCTTAAGCTTTCGTTATAGAACAGCAAGAATACAGTTCTGCCAGGGAGATAAGGCGTAGGCACGTTTGATCTAAATTTGTTTCTTAGATCATCAGCTGCATCAAGTATCATGTTGATCTCTTCTTGTGTATAGTCCTGGGTGTTCAGAAAATCTCTACCTTTCCAAACTCCTACATAACTTGGTAAGCTCATTTTCGCTCGTTCTATCCTTATCCAGTTAGTTTAAAAGCATATCGGTTAAAGAAATATAATTTTTAGATCTAATATAAATAGTTTATAAAAATTATTAATATTAGGAAGTGATTTTTGCGTTATATATATGCTAAAAATATTTTTTTACTGTATCGCTTAATTACGAAGTTAGTAACTGACAATTTATAAAAACCGTTAGAATTCCCGTTCATGAACTTTATAAAACCACTCAAGGATAATCGCAGAAAACATAAAAAATAAAGCCGCAACAAAGAACGTAAAGCTATACCCCGCATAATAAGATATGTAACCTGAAAATAAAGAACCCAAGAAAAGACTTAAATTAACAAACGAGCTGTAAACTCCAAGCGTTGCCCCTTGATTTATTGTTGGAAGGTTATAGTAAAGAAGCGAGCTCAATCCAACATAAATTGGAGTATATGCTAATCCCAATATTGTAAAGATCAAAAATGTGATATAGAAGCTACCCATACCATAAACATATGATGCAACTATTGAGGCGCTAATTGCTCCTATAACCCTTATAAGCAACATATCGACTATGAACGCAATATCAGCTTGCTGAGCTTTTTGTCTTATTTTGGGTAGCATACCTACTGAATTTACTATTAGTATATAGGTGCTGACAGTTAAAACCATCCAATAAGGAATTTTATTATAAACTAAATAAGGCGAATAAGAAGTAAAGAAAATGTTTGTGGCTAAGAAAAACATAGAACTTGAGGCTATAATTATAGGAAGTTGAAGCGAAACAGAACTTTTCATGGTCTTTAGTATCTTAAAATCGCTTAACCTAGGCGCTCTGAGAGTCATAGCGGGCCACTTTAATATCCTGTGAAGAAAGAGGTTAAAGTTCCTGACCTCGCTTCTTCTTTCAAAAGCAACAGGAGGATCCTTTATATAGAAGTAATTAAAGAGGAACGCAAATATTAAATAAACGGCTATAATGTAAAAACCATAAAAAATTGGAAAAATTATTGAGACTATTATTGTGGGTATCATACCAACTATGTAGCCTATGAGCATGAACATGAAAGACCAAGAGTTTCCCTGCCCCCACATATTTTTAGGTAAAGTTTCTGTTAAAAGCAAACCTATTACAGGTATTGCAAAAGAAAAGCCAAATGAAAAAAGAGCTGTTGCTATTATTACTCCTGCTATCGTTTTTACAAAATACATTATAAAAAAAGCGATGAGCGTTATGCCTAGGCTAACCGTTATAAGGTTTCTACGCATTCCAGTAATATCTGACAGTCTGCCACTTATTATAGAAGTGAAGATAGGTATTATGTTGTAAAGAGCTAAAGCGTAGCCAACTTCAATTACATTGCCTCCCAAGTAAAGTATATATAATGGTATGATATTTACGACAATTTCCTGCGCTGCATAGTAAGGTATAAGAAAGTTAAACCAGGCTGGTCTTTTCTGGAATTGTTGCATTTTTAGCATCACCTAGTCTTTTTATTTGCTCATCTTAAGATGTCACCTTTAAAAGATACCTTATTATGTCAACTTCTGTAACTACACCTACTAAAATCCAGTTTTCATTAATGACAAAAATATGATCTTCATCTGATTTTAGCATTAACTCTATCGCATCTTTTAGCTTTGATTTTTCACTTATTGTTAAACCTTTTTTTATCTCAAGTTCTGCTAAGGGAAGCGTTTTATAACGGTCTGGAAGCGATGCGAGGTATTCTATAGAGATATAACCCAGAAAAATTTTTTGCTCGTTAACAACTGGTAAAGTTTTTATTGTTTTTTGTCTCAACAGGTTAAATGCGTCAGAAACTGTTTCTGTATGCTCGATGTATACGGCTTCTTTATTCATAACTTCACTCACCTTTGTCTCCAAAGCTTCAGGGGCCGCTTTAAGTGCCCTTGTATAGAAACGTTCAAGCGCAAAGGTGCCTTTATCTAGCTTATTAGCCGGTTGATATTCATAAATCGTGAACTTGTAACTTATAAAATAACTTGTAATAGAAGCTATAAGGAGCGGTATTGCTATACTCCCCCCGATCAGCTCAAGCATAAATGTAACAGGTACAAGCACAAGCTTGTTGACGCCTGCCGCCATCGTTGCCATACCTAACAGGACAAAAACCACTAAAAATTTTGGATAAATTAAATAGCCAACTGTATATCCAAACAAGGCGCCTATTTCTATGCTAGGTAGTAGAAGACCGCCGCTTGCCCCAAAATTTATAACAGAAGAAACGCTTATTATCCTTGCAATTAAAACTACTATTGCCATAATTATGCTCAGCTTCATGTATATAGCGTTATTAAGAAGCAAAAAACCGGCTCCTATTGATGGTTGGATTATGTAACCTAAAAATCCTACCAATAAACCACCTATAAGTATGAGCATGGGAAAGCTAGCTAACTTCATCAAACGCTGGGCTAAATAAGTAAACGCTTTGTAAACATATATGAAAACTATTGAGAAAATACCTGAAAGAACCCCAAAACCCAGGGATATTATTATTACTGTCACTGAAATACTAGGTAACTGTATGTTCTGAACAAATATTATGGATGGCGTCTTCAATACAAAAGACGTAAGATATGCTGTTGCTGAAGCTAATGCAGAAGGTAAAAAAGGATCTTTTTCTAGATCTCCTTTATATGGCAATTCTAGAGCTAACAAAAAACCGCTTATAGGAGCTTTAAACAATGCTGTAAAGCCGGCAGCCAAACCTGTCAAAAGAACTGTATTGCTACTTATGTTAACTTTAAACATATCTTTGAGCTTTTTTGCTATGCCGGCCCCTAACACAGAAGCTCCACCTTCTGGCCCCACCGGCGCCCCAAAAGCAAACGACAAAAAAGATGAAATAGAGTAAATAAGCGACTCTTTAAATGAAAGAGATCCGGGAGATGTATGATAGTATTCGAGTATAATATCGAACGAGTCCTTAGGCCTTCTTTTCAAGAACATTCTCAGAGGAAGGCTAGATAAAATTATACTAAGAAAAATAAAAGAAAAAGAGAGCTTTGGAACTTTAATAAGAGCTTCTTCGAATATTTTCCAAAGACCATAAAATACATAAAAAGAAAATGATACGGCGAAACCAATCAAAACGCCCATAATAAGGGGGCTTATCCATGTGTTTATTTCCTGCCATCTAATTTTTTGCCTCATTTTGATTTATACTCCTATATGCGTTTTTCCTTTATTTAAACTTCAAAAAAATGTCAAAAATAAAAGTTTTTACTTTCCTAAAATTCTGTAAAGCGTAGTGCCACAGACCGGGCAAACTCCTTTTATAGCTTTTCTGCCGTTCTTTAGAGTTATTTCCTGAGGATTTTTTATCTCCCTTTTTGCTCTGCATTTAACACAATATGCTTCTACCATTTTTGATCCTTGTACATAAATATTCTCAACCCTTATTTAAAAACATTAGCATAATAAAGTTAAACATATTGTAAATTTATTTTAAACGGCGCAATATTTACGCCAAGCCTTTTCATAAATTTGTCCGTTTCTAAGCATCACCATTATAATCCTAACTGCATCTTCATCAGTGAATTTTCCTGTTTTGACCAATTCTTCAATAAGCATCTTTTCATCAACGGGTTCGTTGTTTGGTCCACATAGCTTTTTTATTGTTTCTAATGCTATTTGTAGTTTGTTTCTTTCACTTGCTGGCTTTCCTTGCAGAATGCCTCCTATGTCTATTTTCTTGCTCCTTACATCTAATCCTACAGTTTCAAGCATGTTTTTAACCAAAGCTATTGCTCTATCTGCATCTTCTTCATCAGCAACGTTCTTTAAAAGCAACCTTGCTCTTGCTAAGGCAAGCCTTATTAGCGTTTCTAACTGTCTTGCAGTTATCGTTATAGTGCCTTCTTGACTTAACGCTCTCATTTGAAGATAAAATTCTTTTAGCTTCTTGGACGCTTCTTCGCTAAGAGAGGGGTTTATCCTCTTTGTATATGCTATATATTTTCTTAAAAGCATAAAATCTATAGGAGGCGCAACCGTGTATGAGCTTTTTCTTCTTATTTCAAGTATATGTTCTGCAAGCTTTTCGTCCCCTTCTTTGTCTGGAACGTCCCTTATTACATATATCAGGTCAAATCTAGTTAGAAGAGGTATAGGTAAGTTTATGTTTTCATAAAGATTTTTGTAAGGATCATATCTACCGAAAATTGGGTTAGCCGCTGCTAATATTGAAGTCCTTGCATTTAGCATAGCAACTATGCCTCCTTTAGCCACGCTTACTGTTTGTTGCTCCATAACTTCATGAAGAACACTTCTATCTTCCGGTTTCATCTTATCAAACTCGTCTATACACGCAATGCCTTGATCTGCAAGAACTACTGCTCCAGCTTCAAGCATCATCATACCATTTGTCTCCTTAACTACAGCTGCAGTTAATCCTGCAGCTGTAGAACCCCTACCACTTGTATAAAGAGCTCGTGGCGCTAATCTGGAAACATATTTTAAAAATTCTGATTTGGCTGTCCCTGGATCCCCAACCAAAAGTATGTTTATATCTCCTCTTAGTGTTTGTCCATCAGGAAGCGTTACTTGAGGAGATCCTACCGCTAAAAGTAAAAGCGCTTCCTTAATGTCCTCATGACCATAAATTCCGGGCGCGATTGAGTTCTTTAAAATTTCATAAGCGTTTGGATTCTTTGCTATTTCTAATATTTTAATTTCATCTTCGGGAGTTATTTCTATTTTTTCGTTTCCTCTGGCAAGTTCT
Source organism: Thaumarchaeota archaeon UBA160 (assembly GCA_002506605.1). Lineage (GTDB taxonomy): Archaea > Thermoproteota > Nitrososphaeria > Conexivisphaerales > UBA164 > CAYFFZ01. The sequence continues at coordinate 2,612 of DAXX01000010.1, read as the reverse complement.
TCAATCCAAAGCCCTTGCAGTTTAATCTTAAACAAGCTCTGTGGCGCTGTCCTTCTTCCTCTTTCTTGATCAGCTCTTATTATTCCTGTTACAACTATTCTATCTCCCGGTCTTGAAACGTTTACAAGGTCTCCATCTATTTCAATATCGATATACTGCGGCAACTGGCCAGCTGGAAGTTCTTCCGGCAATTCTTGTATTCTTATAACCTGATAGTCTGTGAACTTGCTCTTTGTTTTGTCCAGCTCTAAATTTTTTTCACCACATTCTGCGCACTTTGCGGGTTTTCTCAAAACTGTATCTATTTGTGGCACATAATTTATATGCCCCATCGGACATACGAAAGCAGCAACTTTTATAAGAGGCATAACTTCTGACGTCCTTACTACCATGCCACCTATTGAAATTAATTTATCTATGTATTTAGAACTGACATTTCTTAGATTGAGTCTATCTGTAAGACCTCTTATCCTTACTCTGAATTCATCCTTTATCTCTTCTGCATATGTTGGGTTTTCAACTTTTAATGTATCAAAAGCCGCGGCATTAAGTTCTCCAAGCGTTGCGTCAGGGGCATCAACTACCATTATAGCTAGGTCAGGGTCGAATTTAAGTATGTCTTGGTAATCTATCACTATAGATTTTTTCCCCTCTGACGCTAATTTCGCAATTTGATCTCTATACTTATATTTTCCATCGGGCGTGGTTATGCTCTTTAAAAACAGTTCAAACTGATCATAAAGCTTAGATTGTGTGTAAACCATCACCCATCACTGAAAACGCTCGAATACCATGCTTCTAAATCGTTCTTAATTTTCTCAAACAATATGATCTCTTCGGGCGTAAGCAGCGTTTCTAACTTATCAATCTCGACGCCTTGGAAAGCCATTTGAATTATCTTGCTTATTCTTATTTTAATTAAGTCATAAACATGAATTTTTATCCGTTGGTCATCTTTTTTTAACCTAATGTAAAGATTAAATTTTTGGTAAAAATCTTGTGGAAGAGGTCCTAATTGATGCTGGCCTAGTATTTTTTCTTTATTTATGGCATTAAAAACTTCAGCTTCAAAATCTTCTAACCCAACTCTTATCAGCCCTTTTTCCGCTAACATAGGTGCGAGCCACAATCCTATATCTAATATTTCTCCTTTTTTTGGTCCATTTATTTTAATGTAATCAAACTTAAAATCTGGCCTATCTTTTGTAAACTCGGCCTTAATAGAATTAAGCGCTCCTAGTGTTTTAACCATAAAAAGACTTTCTTTTAATGTTGTTGACATTTCATTAAATTAACAGAAAGAAGCAAAATATATTCGTTTATTTAAAACCGCAGTTAAAAACTGCTTTGTTGAATAGTTATTAAAAACGTTTTTTAAGATATAAAAACCATATAATTTTATACATCATGTGACTAAATACTAAACGTAGTGATTATTTTTAGCTATCTTGATAACAAGCTTTTGAATTATTCAACATAGCAGTTAAAAACATCATATTTATAAGCAAATATGTCTTTGCTAAATATTGAAATGTTCAGAATGAATAGAGATATGAGAAGGATGCTTGAAAAAATGGGCGTTGAGATAAAAGAGCTTGAAAATGTAAAAGAAGTAATAATAAAGACAGATAAAGAAGAATATATCATAAAACAACCTGCCGTTAACATAATAAAAATGCAGGGAACGCTAAGTTTTGAGATAATGGGCGGAGAATTAACAAAAACACAAGTTGAAGTTAAAGAAACTGCTACTCTTGAAATAAAAGAGGATGATGTTTTGTTGGTATCTAGAGAAACAGGAGTAAGCAAAGAGGAAGCTGAAAAGGTTTTACGGGAATCTAACGGAGATATAGCGCTTGCAATATTAAAATTGCAAGAAAGGAAAAGGTCTAACGCTTAAAGTATTTAATTTAATTTACTTTTTAGCTTTAGCTGTTTTAAAATCTATTTCTATACTTACAGATTGAGGTATTTCCAGCCTTGTAATCTGGGCCATAATCCTATCATTATATGGAACCTCAAAAAGCCTCCTGTGAAGTCTTAATTCCCATTTATCAAAAGTATGTGTCCCTTCGCCAGAAGGGGCCTTTCTAGTTACAATAAGCAACTTCTTTGTTGGCAAGGGAATAGGCCCGCTAATTTTAACTCCAATTTTTTCTGCCATATTTTTTATGGAATTGCTTACGCTTTCTAAATCCTCTAAGTTATTTGATACCAGTTTTATCCTAGCTATTTGTTCCATCCTAATATACCAAAAGACATCTATTATATTTATTTTACGCGCATCTTGAAGTTTAGCCTATTTTTCCAGCATTGAATGCGTCTACAAACTCATTGTAAACGTCTATGTATTCTTGAGACGTAATAGGTTTCTCATACTTTAAACCACAGTTACCGCATATTACAATCCATTTATCGTTTTGTTTTTTTACTATAACTGAAATTGATCCGCATCTAGGGCAACGCAATATTTTAGGTAAAACCTTTTTAACTGGTTTAATCACTCTTCTTTTTTTTCGTGTCATGACCCCTTTTTCAAAAAGGCTACTATTAAATTTTCTTTTTTTATTTTTTAAAACCATGTTAACTTAAGCCCATTTTGATCATTTCAG
>DAXX01000005.1 GCA_002506605.1 Thaumarchaeota archaeon UBA160 | reverse complement strand
CATCATAATACTTTTTGCAATATAAATTTATATTTTTGTTAAAGTTAATTTTAACTTTATGCCAGATAGAGGCAAGCAGCTAGACTTTTCTTTACGATGAATTTCAAAGACATCTGGCAAGCTGCGTTTGTTAAACGTGGACTACCGTGACCTGCTTGTTGGGCTTCTCGCTTCATCCAGAGAGCTCGCGCCTTTGGAGCTATATGTCAGCTAGCCTTCCGCAGCGTCTCTCAGGCACGTTGTTCCTAAATTTTTTGATCGCCTATAAAATCATTTTATAAGGGCTATTCATCACTCCCTTACAGAAAGGAACTTTTGCCCTTTAACCCATGGTTAAAGCTCCTTTTTCTTTATCTTTATGCCTTCACTTACTCTTGCTTCAACTGCATCTGCTTTCACTTCGTAGTCTTTTATTATTTTGTTTACAGTGCTCAAGCTAATTCCTTCTCCAGGCAGGACGAGTATTGAGGGGCCTGCACCGCTTATGCAAACTCCAAGCGCTCCTGAATCCAGAAGCGGTTTCTTAAGTTTGATAAAGTCTGTGTAAAGCCCGGTTCTAGCCCTCACATATTGATGATAGCTTTCGGTATTCATGCCCTTACCGAAAGAGGTCTGATCATCGTACAGCAAACCTTTAAGCATTGAATTAAACGCGTACTTTTCTTCTACATACATCTCATAAGCAACAGGCTCCCCTAACGCCTTCCTGAGAAGCTCAGTTTTTGAGCTAGGCGTTTCAGATTTAGGTATTATGATGTAAAACTTCCAGTCCCTATATATGGAGAACGCGCTGTAAGGGTTCCTTGCATATACAAATGAAAAGCCTCCGAGCAGGCTTGCGGAAACGTTGTCCGCATGTGGGGAGCTTTCTGAGTTTGCAGCTATGTCTATAACTTCGTCTAAATTCAAAATATTTCCGAAAGCTATGTTTAGGGCAAATGCAACCCCTGCCGCAGAAGCTCCACTTGAGCCAAGTCCTTTTCCTGCAGGTATCCCTTTCTTCAGATTAATCTTCACCCCTCCTGAAAATTCAACTTTTTTAAAGAAAAGCTCGGCAGCCCTTCGCGCCGTGTTTTCCTCCGGCAGTTCTACGTTTGAGATAACAGATATTGTTTTTTGATTTTTGTCGAGCTCGATATCGAGCTCGTCATGATAGGCATCAAGGGCGACCCCAAGCACATCAAAGCCAGCTGAAAGGTTTGCAGCGCTCATCGGGCTTTCGATTGATACGAACCTAAAACTGGGTTTTGGATCCTTCAATGGAGAATCTCCTCTGCTACCTCCATATCTTTAACGGCATCATAAATGTCTGGAAAACTTTTTCCTTCTTTAATAAATTTTTCAAACTGAATATGTTCAGCTTCTAACAGATCTGCATTTTTTTCTTCAGCTAACTTAGGTTCATTAGCTACTCTGTAGCAAGATCCTTTCTTTTCAGCCAGGTCAGCTTCTACAAACGCCGAATCGCTGAACGAAAATATCTTTCTGAATTTGCTGGGTGATTTCCAGCTTGATATAAGGTGTGCCCTAGTATTGCCGTATTCAATTAATGCCTCAGCTGTAACGTCTTTGTCCTGCTCTCTGACAACTCTTTTTAGCAAAACCTTGGGTTCCCCAAACAAGTGGTTTGCTAGGTCTATATCGTGAATCATCAGATCAAGCACAACCCCAACATCTTTTATGTTTGAGCCTGTTGCTAACCTATAAAAATATATGCTATAAGAAGCCCTGTAACAATCCTCAAAAGAGACAAAAGCTGGATTAAACCTTTCAATAAAGCCAAAACCAACCTTAACTTTATCTTTAGAAAGGTTATAGAGCTTTTTTATGCTTTCAAGATCTGTTGTAGGAGGCTTCTCTATTAGCATATCTATGCCCTTTTCTATAAAAAATTTTGCAACATCATAGTGCGTAGTAGCAGGTGTGGCTATGACAACTGCATCAACTGATCGAGAATTTATTTCGTCCATCGAGTTGTAGACAAACGTTCCATATTTTTCAGCAACGCTGGTAGCCCTTACAAAATCTGCATCATATATTCCATTAAGTCTTCCTAACTTTTTCAACACCTTTACATGATTTTCTCCCCAGCGACCAACTCCTACGACGGCCACTTTCATACCAGATTTAAAAATGTTAACATATTTATGCTTAACCTGCTCAGAAAAGTTACTTTTGTTTTTATATGTTTAATACTCAAAGAGAATTATCTTACGTTCAATTGAATAAAAAATTTATGGTATGCATGAGCTCAAAACAGCGTATCAACCATTTCTATAGAGGAAAAAGCGCGATCGTTACTATCTTCAATTTCACGTTATATTTAATATCGCAGTTCGCGCTTTTTAACAATGTCTGGCAAAGCTTTGCATTTTTCTAATTTTAGGCTGCTTCATCTTCGTTCAACTTGCCTTTCGATGCCGATGAAAAATAATCTGCCAGTTTCGTACTTTTATTAGGCACACCATTGCATATCTAGTTTTTAAAAAGTTCACATGCGAATAGGCTAAAAAATCTTTTTGCATTTTGGTTGCAATACATTTATATAAAAATAAAAATTATAAAAGAGCATGGATTCGGTAGATGCGCTACTGTTTGAACACTCAATCATTAGGTTAAAGTCAAAGGAGCTTTCTGATATAAAAAATGCATTTGAAAGTTTTAAAAATTTTAACGATTTTGTGATTAACTGTCACGCGCGGCATGAAGATGATATAGTTTTTCCAATATTGATGAAAAAGGAAGAAAAAGATCAAGAATTTGTAAAGTATGTAATGAGGATTTCTGCCGACCACAAGCTCATAGCAACGCTTGGTAACAATATTGAAAAGTGGATAAATGAAAAGAATTTTGAAATGCTCGAAAGACGAATTCCGCTATACTTTAGAACGCTTCTAGAGCACAACCTTAACGAGGAAAAGGAAATTTTTGTTAGATGGAAGCATGAGTACGCTGTTCCATTCAAGCACATTATTATTGATTTTGGAACAGAAAATTATAAATCAATAACCGGAGCATCGGACGAAATTATTTCAAAATACTATCTATAAATCAGCAAATTTTATCTTTAAGTTTTATGAATAAGTAAACAATGCAAGAGCAATATATTGAAATTGAAGGAGCTAAGATAAGGTATTTAGAAGCTGGTGAGGGTAAAACTGTTGTAATGTTACACGGCGCTTCCTTTACAGCAGACGTTTGGGTCAAAACTGGAACAATAGATGCTATATCCAGAATAGGATGGAAAGCGGTTGCTATAGATATGCCCGGTTACGGAAAGAGCGAAAAGGGTAACTTTTCAAGCGTTTCTTCCTTTCTTTCTGTATTTTTAAATAAGGTTAGTATTGATAATTTTGTTATCATGGGAGCATCACTGGGAGGAAAGGAGGCGCTCGATTATGCTACATTACATAGTGAAAAAATTCTCGGTATGATACTTGTGGGCGCTGTAGGCGTATGGCTTTATGAAGATAGATTGTCGAAGCTTCAAGATAAGCCCGCGTTGCTTATTTGGGGTTCAGAGGACGCAATTTCGCCAAAAGAGAACTATCAAACGCTGTTAAAATATCTTAAAAATGCAAGGCTGGAAATAATTGGAAAGATTCACCCTTGCTATCTTGAGGAGCCAGAAAGATTTAACTCAGCTGTTGTGAGCTTTCTGAAGTCCATCTGAACGGTGTAGACTTTCGTAGATCTTCATCTTTACTGAACAGAATGAACATATTTCTCTCCCTGGCGTTGTTGGCCGTCCACATATTTTACACCTCGAAATTTCTTGAGATTCTTCTTTATAACTTAACATCGGCTTAACTTCTTTTTCAAAAGTTTGAACCAAGCCAAGGGTGAATCCTGGATATTCTTTCTCAATCTTTTTTATTATTAGACCGAGCTTCTCTTTTGAAACTCTGCTGAACTCGCGCGAATAAGGACACGGATCGTAAATAAATTCAAAACCCTTAATGAGCGCGTAATGAAGAGTTTCTTCTTCAGGAATTAAAAAAAGCGGTTTCACTTTTTTAACCGGATACCCAGGCCTCGCGGGCACTACCGGGCCGTTCCTGAGAACGTATTCAAGATTTCCATGAATGTATGCAGAAAGCACATACTGAGCCATATCGTCGAGATTATGCCCCGTTGCAAGCGTATCTGCGTTCTGCTCTTCTGCTATTTCGTTTAGGACATACCTTTTAGCAAGGCCACAGGTGCTACAAACTGGTCTGTTCACAAAACGCTTTGCATCATCAATGCTAAATCCGTGCCTTTCCTTTAGAGGAACTATAATATAATCGACTCCAAGCTTTTTGTAGTTCGAAATGGCTACATCTACGCTTTTCTTTGAATAAGCTGTCCCCTTGTCTATTCCAAGATCTATGGTTATTCCCAAAACCTCGAAACCGTATTTTTCTGAAGCCATCTTTACAAGATGTAGTAGAGAAACGCTGTCCTTTCCTCCTGAAACTGCGACGGCAACTTTTTTGCTTCCTTCAAATATTTTAAAATTTTCTACATGCCTAAAAAATCTCCTCTCAAACCATTCAACGTAGTGTTCTTTGCATAATGCTATGTTAGCATAAGGTATGTAACGTACGGCATCCTTTCCGCATACAGAGCACTTCAAACCATCATTTTTTGCTACGCAGTTAGTTTAAGCTTATCTTCACTTTTTATAACCTATCTTTCTGAGAAACTCATGCCTTTCCTTTTTATCTTCTTCGTTTTCAACACCTTTCGGTTTAACGCCATCTATAACTCCAAGAATGCCTCTTCCTTCGCCGTCATCTGCAACTATTACCTTGAGCGGGTTTCCTGTTGAGGCGTAAACGCAATCAACCTCTTCTACGCTCTTTATTCTGTTTAACACGTTTATAGGAAAGCTGTCTTTTAAGTAAACGATGAATGAATGCCCAGCACCAACCTTTTTAGCATTTTCTACTGCAAGATCTATGCAGCTCTGATCGTTCCCGTCAAAGCGGATCAGCGCTTTCCCGCTTGATTCGCAAAAAGCGAAACCAAATTTTATAGATGGAGATGAACTGGCAAGGGTTTCGTAAAGATCCTCAACTGTTTTTATGAAGTGAGATTGACCAAGTATCACGTTATATCCTGAAGGGACATCTATTGCTACTAACTCTATCTTTAAGCTCATAGCTATATTTTTAGATTTGAAAATTTAAATCTTTCAGTCCTTAAAAATGATATCGGACAAATAATTAATAAATTCAGGCAAAAGCGCGGATCACCATCGACAAAGTTTATTCATTTAAGGCATTTTATAGAGGCGACTAGTAACAAAAATATACTAAAACATATCAAACAATAAAAAGCTTTGCTTACTTAAGAGGAACGTACAGTGAGGATCTGCTTGCTCCTATGCCTGGCGTTCCATGCACTACTTTCTTTACTGTATGCGCGTATTCACCAATGTAGTGGCCAATCATTTCTGGCTTAATTTCTATTTCAACGAATTCCTTTCCATTGTAAACTTTGAATTTTCTTCCGACCATACTTGGGATAATTATTGTATCTCTTTCATGAGTTTTAATGGCTTCATCATTTTCTTTTAATTTCTCAAATATTATTCTTTTACCATAGTTTGCAGAGCTCAGCCTTTTAAGAGATCTTCTAGCTCTAGCTGGCAATAAGTTCATAAGCTCGTCCATCTGCATGTTCTTTAGTTCTTCTATTGTATATCCCCTGTACCTAAATTCCTTTACCATATTTCATCATACCTTTGTAATTGAATAAAAAGTTTTTGCAATTTTACTTTCCTCTTCCTGTTTTTCTTGCTGCTATATGTCCTACCTTTCTTCCAGGAGGCGTGTTCCTTGCAACTGTAGTTGGCTTTCCTGGGTGCTGATGTCTTCCACCTCCATGAGGATGATAGACTGCGGCCATAGCGACGCCTCTAACAAGAGGCCATTTCCTTCCCCTAGATCTCATAAATCTCTTCTTGTTTCCAGCTTTCAGGAAAGGCTTTTCCTCAGCTCCTCCGCCTGCAGCGATTCCTACTGTGGCTCTTGAAGTGCTAGGTATCAGCACCTTTTTACCTGACGGCATTTTAACGCTTGTCAAATTTCCTTCATGACCCATTACTATTGCATATGTACCTCCAGACCTTACAAATTTTCCTCCGTCGTTCAAGACCTTTTCAATATTAAAGACCAAAGTGCCTTCCGGCATGCTTCCAAGGGGCAAAACGTTACCATCTTTTACCTCTGCCCCAGGTCCGATCTTTACTGTTTGTCCTACTTCTAACTGTCTTGCAGCGGGCAGATACACTTGACTTCCATCGTCTGCCACAAGCACAGCTATCGGGACGCTTCTTCCTCTTTCATGAATGATATCCTTAACCTTGTATTCTTTTGTAACTGAAGGATCAAGCTGAGGGTACTTAAGGGGCACTAATTTACCTTTTTTAGCAGCTTTGAATTGGGGAGACCCTCTTCCTCTCCTTTGTGGAAGAATCTTTTTACCCATTTTATATCACTCCTAGTTCTGAAGCCAAGTCTGATGCTTTGTATTCAGGCTTGAGCTTGACATAAGCCTTTTTCCCTTTTTTATCGATCAATGTGTTCACTTTATCTACCTTGACCCCATAAAGCATTTCAATGGCCTCCTTTATTTGATTTTTGTTAGCCTTATAGTCAACATAAAAAGCTAGCTTGTTCTCTTTGGTTATAAGGTTTACAACCTTTTCAGTCTTTACAGCCCCCTTTATTATCTTGTATGCTGCTTCAGAATCCATAAACCCCTACCTCCTTAAATCTTTCATCTAAAATCTTTAAAGAAGATTCGGTAAATATAACAAGTCTTCCAGGTTTTCCCCCTGGCGCAAGATGCAGAACGCTTAGATCCTTTGCTGTTACTGCATCAACGCCAGGTATGTTTTTTGCAGCTTTTATTACTGGTGTTTTGTCAGACACAACGAGCAAAGGTCCAACTCCCTTTTCTTTAGTTCTATCAAGCTCCTTCTCAAGCCCTAGCTTTTTTAAGAGAGCTTCGACATCCTTCGTCTTGTTGATCTTTTCAACGTTATCAGTAACAACAATTGGTAAGTTTCCTTCGTACCTATGTCCTCTTGCCTTAACTAACTCTATGTTAACTGTTGCGGCTAACGCAGATGCCGTGGCAGCTAACCTCTCTTTTTTGTTTATTTTTTTATAAATCTTCTTTTCCGCCTTAGGTGGGTGCGCTAATCTCCCCTTAACTACGCTTGCTACACCGCCGGCTTGCCCTGCTCTTGGCGTTCCTGAACCTCTTATCCTAGCAATCCTTGCTATTCCATAACCAGTGTTCCAAGATTCGGCTGATACCTTCATGCCAGCTGTAGGATCTCTTCCTTTTGGCTGAAGCTTATGAGTAAAAATTATCCAGAACGCCCTCTCAATGAGCGATCTGTTCACTTTTGAGTCAAATACTCTTGGCAGTTCAACTTCTTTTACTGCCTTTCCTTCAACGTCTATAACGCTAATTTTCATATCTTGATCGCCTCATGAGAAATATATAATATGCTCGGAGGTTTGAACTCTTTATTTATTCTCACAGACTTTCTTAAAAGTAATGGCCTTCCTTTTGGTCCTTGAACAGAGCCCATTAATACAATATAATCAGAAGTTATCTTCTTAAATGGAAGCTGAACGCCGGGTTCCTTTGAAACCCCTAAAATCCTAAGATTGTAAATTGTTCTTCTCTGATAACCCATCTGTCCAGCTCTAGGAACAGTGTACATAACTGAAGCTGGATGCCAAGGTCCGATAGTTCCTACGGCCCTTACACTTTTTCTAGCTTTGTGCTGTTTTCTCTTTATTCCAAACCTCTTTACTGGCCCTTGAAAACCTTTCCCTTTAGTAACTCCTATAACGTCCACGTAACTCCATTTTGAAACTATATCCTTTGGTTGAAGCGTTTGGTTCACTATTTTTCTCACATAATCGACATCTGCTTTTATATCTTTTCCTGAGATGGGTATTTCTAGCGTGTATGGTTTTTTCTGAGAAAAGCCCGCTTCCTTTGGTATAACATTTACAAGTGCCCTAACTTCATTTATTTTGCTTAAATCTACCGTATCTGTAAGCTTTCCAAGATTTATCTTATAACCATCATAAAAGCCATATATTCTTGCATCAACAACGTGCAAGGGAGGCAACGCAATAACGGTATAGGGCACAAAAAGAGGTTTGCCAAAGTTGGGAGTACCTTCTCTATCATCTGTTATTATAGCATGTCCCATACCAACTTTTATACCCAGCACGGCAGCAAGGGAGGGCTCATCAGTCAAAGCGTAATACTTCAATCTAGGGATGATGCTTGAAGCTCTCTTCCTTGGATAAAAGGCTAGAGAACCCCTATGTGGTGCATGATGCTTTCTGTGGCCTATAAGCCTTCACCTTCCCATCACTACACTTCTGTATTAATAAATTTTTAGCTTATATTTGAGCTCAGTTTACTTAATTTGAATTAGCTTTAATTGAATAATGAGCTAATTAGATATGACCTATTGCTCAAAGCTTTTTGCAAAATAGCGATTTAACCTTAACGAGGGTTAATGGGACAAAAAGCCATGTTTGGTAGGGCGGATAATTCACTGTTTTGCATAAACATCATACACAATTATTAGTATTAGATTAGTGCTGACTTCCTCCCCGCCATAAATGGCGAGGGTTCCCCTCATAGATTCGGGCTTACATAT
>DAXX01000022.1:5837-5994 GCA_002506605.1 Thaumarchaeota archaeon UBA160 | reverse complement strand
CCTTTTGCCAGAACGGCTGAGGGTTATTTTATTGATAATAGGCCTGAAATGATCAAAATCGGCTTAAGTTAACAGCACCCGCAAGTACAACAATTCACTATTTTAGTTATAGTTCCTTAGCAAACAATTTACGCATTAACCAAGGTTAGCTGAGCAT
>DAXX01000022.1:1326-5787 GCA_002506605.1 Thaumarchaeota archaeon UBA160 | reverse complement strand
TAAAACTTCCAGACATCTAACAAAAGTTTGGTATGCTATTATCACGAGAATAAAATACTATCCCTATAAACTACCTTGGAAAAAGCTTAATCTGAATATTAAAACTGATTCCCTTAAATACGAGCTTTTTTAAGCTCTCGTCTCTAAGAGCCATTGTAGGCATAACCACTTTAATTCTGATTTAGCTATAATGGCTTTCAATATTTTCTATGCCTTTCTTTTTTGTTTCTTTAAAGTTTACGTTCATGCGCATCTTTATGCTGAGATGTGTTGTTTACGCTTTTTGTTCTCTAGCTTGTTCAGCTCTTAAGCAACTCTGATCTGTATTTCAGGTATTTTTGTTCTCCCTTTTCTTAAACGATCACTTCCAACCTCTTTTCGCAATTGCACACATAGCTATACATGTAAGCGAATTTTTCTTCAGCGCAATATCTCAAATGAGATCGCCGGGGGCGGGATTTGAACCCGCACGGGCTTGCGCCCACAGACTTAGCAGGCCTGCCCCATACCAGGTTAGGGGACCCCGGCAACATTAGATCCTACATGTTAAACCAGCCCCTAACTTATTAGTTTATGGTTCCTCGCTTACGCCATCTACTTATGCTTTGGCACACGATACCTTTACTGCTCGTAGAGTTCATTCGCGTGCCAAAGCGCATCCTTGTAATGCATTATTTAATATTTTATAAAAGCATTTCTGTTTTCTTATGAATAATCTCTTACTAAGAAAAATCAAATATAAGTTAACAAATAGAGCTCGCTTTTAAAACAATTAAGATGCGCTCTCAAAAATAGCGTTTTGAACTTCAAGAACATTAGCTCCTTAAACCCACAGCATGGTGTGAAGCGACATTAAGCATAAATTTATAGCTTGCTATGCAATATAAATAAATCATGCAAGAAACGCCGTTCAAAACGGTTGTTGATCATTTTATTCAGATGGAAGATACTACCAAGAGAACCGAATTAACATCTATACTTGCACATTTGTTTAATTCAGTAAAACCAGTTGAACTAGACAAAGTTATTTATCTTACACAAGGTAAAATATATCCAGATTATGTAGGAATCGAACTTGGCGTTGCAGAAAAAACAATAATAAGAGCGTTAAGTAAATATTCAGGATTAAGCGAAGAGAGAATCGAAGAAGAGTATAAAAAACTAGGCGACTTGGGCGATACTGCAAAAGAGATTGTAAAAAACAAAAAACAGATGACTTTTTTTACCCAACAACTAACAATAAATAGAGTTTATAATGTTTTGGAAAAAATAGCTAAAACTGCTGGAAAAGGTTCACAAGATATGAAATTAGCTTATTTTATGAGCCTGCTCAATGATGCTGAACCTGATGAGGCAAAATACTTAGTAAAAATAGTGCTCGGAACGCTTAGGCTTGGCGTTGCGGATTATACGGTACTTGATGCCCTTGCCCTCGCTTTTGCAGGATCAAAAGATTGGAGGGAAATACTTGAAAAAGCATATAACCTTTCAGGCGATCTAGGACTTGTCGCTTCAACTTTAGCTTTAAAAGGAATAGAGGAAGTTAAAAAAATAGGAATAAAAGTTGGCAGACCTATAAGGCCTATGTTGGCAGAAAGGGTTCCTACAGCTCAAGAAGCTTTAGGGTACATGAAAAACGGTTGTATAGCGGAATATAAATATGATGGCGAAAGGGTGCAAATTCACAAGAATGGTAATGAAGTAGTGCTTTACTCTAGGCGGTTAGAAAATATCACAATGCATTATCCAGATATAGTAGAACTTGCATTGAAAAACATAAATGCAAATGAAGCCATCGTTGAAGGCGAGGCTGTAGCTGTAGACCCAGATACAGGCGAGTTTTATCCGTTTCAAGAACTTATGCATCGAAGAAGAAAATATGGTATAGAAGAAGCTATGAAGATGTATCCAGTTAGCCTATTTTTGTTTGATATAATGTATGTTGATGGGTCACAACTAGTAGATTTACCTCTTACAGAAAGGAGAAAAATTCTATGGAACACAGTAAAAAAAGATGAAAGGGTTCAGTTCGCAACTCATATTGAAAGCACTGATGCAAAAGAAATAGAGAATTTTATGGATCAAGCAATAACTGACGGCTGTGAAGGGCTTGTTCTTAAGGATCCAAGTTCTATCTATAGAGCTGGAGCGCGTGGATTTTCATGGATAAAACTAAAAAGAGATTATCAAGGAGAACTAGCTGATACGCTTGATCTTGTCATAGTCGGAGCCTTTTATGGCAGGGGTAGAAGAGCAGGAACTTATGGAACGCTACTTGTTGCAGTATATGACAAGGATTCTGACAGTTTTTACACAGTAACAAAGTTAGGTGCAGGATTTACAGATGAAGATTTAAAAAACTTTCCCAAGTTGCTCGAGCCTTATAAATTACCACATAAACATGCAAGGGTAGTCTCAAATTTGGAAGCTGATGTATGGTTTGAACCTAAAATTGTTATTGAGGTCCAGGCGCAAGAAATAACTTTAAGCCCAATTCATACTGCCGCTTTTGGAGTTATAAAAGATGGTGCTGGATTGGCCTTAAGATTTCCAAGATTTACAGGAAAAATAAGAGATGATAAAGGCCCGGAAGATGCAACCACAGTAACTGAGCTTATAGAAATGTATAAGAATCAAAAGAAGAAAGCAATAACTAACGGTACAAATCCTTAGCATCCTTTCTGTTTAACTTTTTTGCAGGCACTTCAGTTGTATCATACAAGTAATGCTTTACGATAGCTACAGGAACCCCTTTTTTCTTTCCCATAACAAGCTCAGCCGCGGAAGCAATCTCATCAGCTTGTGCTATGTTGGTTACCTTAAGTATACGGTTGTACATGTCTTTTGATCCTCTGTAATCTCTGAAAACGTTTATTCCGCTGGCGCCTATTGCCATATCTACCTGCCCTTCTCTCCACGTTCTGCCATAAGTGTCGCTTATGATGACAGCAATCTTTTTATTAAAAAGCTTTTCAAGCCTCTTTCTTAACATTCTAGCTGATCTATCAGGGTCTTTTGGTAATAGTAACAAATAATCTTCCTTACCTATGTTGCTTTTATCGATTCCAGCATTTGCTGCTACAACACCAAATTCCGTTTCAGCTAAGAAAATTCCCTTTCTCATTCTTATTATCCTTCTAGAAGCATTAAGTATAGCTTCAATTTCTCTAGCATCCTTTTTTACAATTTTTGATGCCCTTAACGAGAAAGGGCTCGGCACAATGTCTGAGAGCTTTACAAACCTATTTTCTGCCTTTGCTACTATTTTTGATGCAATTACAAATATGTCGTTTTCTTCTACTAATATGCCATTTTTTTGGCATGCTTCAAAAATAATGCGCGCAAGATCATCGCCCGGTTTTATATCAGGGATGCCTTTAACAGCGATAATCTCTATTTTATCCCCCGGTTCTATAACTGCCATGCGATAAACATAAAAAAACCAGATAATTAATTTATCTTTATAATGAATAGAATCTCGCTCGTAGGAAATTTTACAATTGATACAATTCATGTTAAAAATAAAAAATACAAATGCATTGGCGGTCCTCCTAGTTATGGATCTTTAGTTTTAAGAGATAATAATGAATTAAGCGTAAGTGTGTATGGAAATTATGGAAACCCTCACAAAAAGTTTTTAGAATATTTAAAATCAAATGGAATCTCTGTAATAGGGAAAAGATGCATTTCGTATGATAAGTTTGAGATTTTTGGAGTTAAGAAGAAAAAATTAATCATCAAAGGCTTAGGATGCAAGATAAAAAATAATGTAGAAGGAAATTTTATAATTTTTAATGGAGTTAGTAATGAAATAAAAAGCGAATTAATAAGTTTAGCAAAAAATCATGAAAATACGGTATTTGTAGATCCACAAGGTTTTATTAGGAAAAGAAAAGTAGGTTTAGTTGAGTTTTATAATAATAAAAATTTTAACCAGCAACTAAAAAATGTGGATTATATTAAAGTTAATAATAATGAAATCAAAAAAATTACTGGTTTAAGCGGAATTTCAGGAATTAAAATGCTACGTAAAATGGGCGTAAAAAATATCATTTATTTTTCTGGAAAAAAAATATTATTAGATGGTCAAAAAATGAAAATTGAGCTCCAAGTAAATGAGAAAAGCTTTATTTATGATGGAATAGGCATGGGTGATATTTTTAATGTTGCGTTCGTGTATGGTTTATTAACTGAAGGAATAGAGTTTGCCATCCCACTTGCCCATGCTACAACTTTAAAAAGACTTGAAAGAGCTTGTTTACTGAAGGTACCAAAAATCAATGAAGTAATAGACGACGCTAAGAAGATTGCAAAAAACCTTAAAATTTATACCTAATTTTTGACTTTTATCTAAATATTAGGGGTTCAAAAGGTTCAATTTTCTTCCCATGATATTTAAGCTTTTTAGTTTTCGTTTAACAGAAGTTTGACTTGTTAATCATCTGTTGCTGTGTTTGGATT
>DAXX01000022.1:0-1302 GCA_002506605.1 Thaumarchaeota archaeon UBA160 | reverse complement strand
TTATAATGCGAAATAAGATTATTTAAAACTTTTATAATTTCTTAGAAAATAATTTAACATTTTAAAATTAGCTAAAATTAATAAAAACAAATCTTTACTTTTTATTCTTTCTTTTTTCAAATATTTTATTTAAAACTTCGTTTAATGTTGTATATTCCATTTCTTCTTCCGGTAACCTTTCAAACATAAAAGGCCCATGTTGTCTCATATAAGTCGCTATATTCATTGCAATATTTCTTGCATAACTAAACTCTTCGCCCTTAAAATAATCAACGGGCCTATGAAATCCCGGCTGTGGATCGCTCTCTTCCCCGACTATCTTATTTCCTTTTATCATAAAGCCCAAAGCCACTATTCTTGGGGGGCCATCAAAGTAGCTTGGATTTGCTTCGTCAACAGAACATGGGTATAAAGGACCAACATGTGAGCCCCTCATCCAACCTGGGACAAGGTAAGGCGTCATAAACGGTTGTAACAGTTCACCAACTGCTGGAAAACCAGATTGCGCTCTAGCCATAGCTACTGGATCGTCTTTCCCAACATATTTACCTGCTATCTTGTTCAATTTTTCAGTAGATACTGAGGCAGCTATTCCGAGCTTTTTATCTTTCGAAAACACCTTTTTTATAGAAAATCTTACTAGATCTCCAACAATTGCCAAATAATCATGTAATTCTTCAGGAAGGGAAAAATCTAAAACATCTCCCATTTTTTGATCTAAAACCTGTATCAGAAAACCATCATGTAACCTAGGATCGATAACAAGACCGCTAGTGGTAAACGGGTCAGCATAAATTTTAGAAAAGGGAATGTTAAAAGCGCTGGGGCTAGTTTTATCAGCCATAAATAAAACTATGGGTTCTGCTTTTCTGGGTTCAAATTCCATTTCAGCTACACCTGGACCCATACCCTTTACATTTCCACTGAAAGCTTCTTTTAGAAGATCTTGACCTGCCGCATATAATCCCAATTTTTGTGCTTCCTCAGTCGCCGCTTTTAAAGCGTCCCAAGCTGCTTTATGAACCTCTTTTGCGTCTTCTCCATTCTCATGCAACATGACTAAATGTATGTCGTCCCCAACATGGGTTACAAAAAAGTCGCTTATGACCTTTTTTTCTGTCGCATCTTTTAAAACATTTTCTGCAGCTTTTAACTGATTGTTATGTGGTTTTACGTGGCCTGCAATAGAACCAACGTCACCTTTAATATCTGTTAAGGTTATTGGCATACGGACAGTAATACGTAAAAACATTATTTATTGTTTTCTATTTTTATAGTAAATTCTTATGTATAACATTTTAC
>DAXX01000040.1:271-14047 GCA_002506605.1 Thaumarchaeota archaeon UBA160 | reverse complement strand
GATAATTACTGTTGGGTTCTGTTTTTGGTTTGTGTGCTCAGCATTTTCCAGAAACAGGACCCCGCTAAAGATAAACATTAGTCTAAAGTTAACTGCACCCAAATAATCATAGAAAATTTTTATATGCTCGCTTTTAAATGTAAACGTAATGGAAGTAAATGTATCGTTCTATTTGAACGGCAAAAAGGTAAATGTGACAGCACCTCCTGCTAAAAGTCTTCTACGCGTTTTAAGAGAGGACTTGGGAATAACAAGCGTTAAGCCAGGATGCGAAGCTGGGGAATGCGGAGCTTGCAGCGTATTATTAGATGGCCAAGTGGTAACATCCTGTTTAGTAATGATATCGCAAGTTGAAGGGAAAAATGTAACAACAGTTGAAGGCTTAGAAAAGGATGGTGAACTAGATCCTTTACAAAAAGCTTTCATTGATGAAGGAGCAACTCAATGCGGTTATTGCACTCCGGGTTTTATAATTGCAGCAAAGGCGCTTCTAAACGATAATCCAAATCCTTCAGATCAAGATATACTAGAAGGCCTAAGCGGTAACATATGCAGGTGTGGTGCTTATCCTAGAATCTACAATGCTGTAAAAAAAGCGGTGAAAAAAGATGGCATATGAAAGAATAGAGGTTTATTCTCCTCATAGTTTAGCTGAAGCGTTAGAGTTATTGTCGCAAAAACAGGAGGCGCTTAGACCAATTGCTGGAGGCACAGACGTAATGGTCATGATAAAAGATGGCGTTTTAAAGGAAAAAGAGCTTCTAAATTTATCTTATGTCCCTGAATTAAATTATATAAAAGAAACCGAAAACAAATTACTAATAGGCGCAACTACTAAATATAGAGAAATAAGGAGATCTCCGCTAGTTAATGCGTATACGCCAATTCTCATCGAAGCTGTACGACAGATAGGATCGCCTCAAATTCAGAACCTTGGAACTATTGGAGGCAATCTAGGCACCGCAAGTCCAGCTGGAGACAGCATTCCGCCCCTTTTTGTTCTTAATTCTACAGTTAAATTGCAAAAACTAGGTGGCTCGCGCGAAGTCCAAATAGACAAGTTTTTCTTAGGCCCTAGAAAGACTGTCAGGCAACCGGATGAGCTAATAACTGAAATATCTCTAGAAAAAATGGAGCCTGGATCTTATTACTTTTTTGAAAAGCTAGGGTTACGTAGTGCAAATGCTATATCAATAGTTAGCGCAGCAGGTATAATTGGACTAGAAAAAACAACGATAAAGTACTTAAGGCTTTCGTTGGGCGCAGTTGCTCCAACTGTAATACGAGCAACTGAAGCCGAAGAAGAAGCGACAGGTAAAGAATTAAATGAAAATCTAATACACGTTGTTGCTAAGCTTGCCTCTGAGGCTACAAAACCAATAACTGATATAAGGGGAACAGCTGAGTACAGAAAGAAAGCAACATATGGAATTATTTATGAGGCTTTATATAAAATAATGAAAGGGTTTGGTAAAAAAGTAGAATATGGCGTTGAAAATACGGGTTGATGCAAAATGAATAGTAAGTTAACTATGGCATTCGGAATAAATATAAACATATTAGACGTCTTAAAATATTGTTACCGTAAGTTGGGATATATAAAAAAAGAGAGCCAAACCTTAACTTCGTTTAAATTTTGTATGAACTCGGTGAAATAAAATGATAACCGAAACAATAAAAAAATATAATTACATAAACAAGTCGATTCCTAGAATCGATTCCTTCGATAAAGTGAGAGGGACTTTACAATATTTAACAGATATAAAATTAGAAAACGCACTCTATGCATATACCTTTAGAAGCAAAATAGCTCACGGCAAGATAAACGGTATATATACTGAAGATGCTGAAAAAGTAAATGGTGTAAAAGCTGTACTTACTTATAAAGATATACCAGCATTAAATGGTTATGGCGCGATTGTTCCAGAAATTCCAGTTTTGGCTTATGATAAAGTCAGGTATTATGGAGAGCCTTTAGCTCTTGTAGCAGCAGAAACACAAGAAGCAGCTATAGAAGCGCTAAGCAGAATAAAAGTTGATATAACGCCCTTGCCAGTAGTGCATTCTATAGATGAAGCTCTTGAAGAAAATGCTCCAAAGATTCACGATAAGGGTAACATAGCCAGACATACAATTGTAAAAAAAGGTGATGTTGAAAAAGCAAGATCATCTGCATATATTGTGCTAGAGAGAGTTTATGAAACACCTATGCAAAAACATATGTTTTTAGAACCCGAAGGAGGAGTTGCGTACATAGATGAGGATGGCGTCTTAAATGTTTTGGCCGGTGGGCAAACACCATATAGGGATAAGATCCAAATATCTAGGGTACTTGGCATACCTTTGGAAAAAATTAGAGTAAAGAATACGCCTACAGGGGGTGCTTTTGGTGGCAAGGATGATGTCACAGTTCAAATACATTTAGCCCTTCTTGCTTACAAGACTAAGAGGCCAGTAAAGCTCGTCTGGAGCAGAGAAGAAAGCGGAATAGCTGGGTTTCATAGAACAGCTTCCAAGATTAAACTTAGAACGTCCGCTAGCAAAGATGGATCCTTACTCTCAAACGAAGCTTTAATATACCTTGATTCAG
This sequence comes from Thaumarchaeota archaeon UBA160, assembly GCA_002506605.1. Classification (GTDB taxonomy): domain Archaea; phylum Thermoproteota; class Nitrososphaeria; order Conexivisphaerales; family UBA164; genus CAYFFZ01. The sequence continues at coordinate 11,457 of DAXX01000040.1, read as the reverse complement.
GAGCATATCAGAGCTTTGGACCTACTATCCTTGATGTAAGTATTGAAACTATAAATGGGCCTTATAGAATCCCAAATTACATAATTGATGCTAACCTGGTTTATACAAACAACGGCATAGCATCTGCTTTTAGAGGGTTTGGTGCCCCTGAAAGCAACTTTGCCATTGAAAGCATGATGAACGAGTTGGCGGACGAGCTCAAAATAGATCCCATTGAAATCAGACTTAGGAATATACTTAAAAGCGGAGAAGTGGGCCCATTCAACAATACAATAAGACACGCAGAAGGTTTAGAAGAAGCATTAAATCGCGCAAAAGAACTTTTTTATAGGCTAGATCCATCGGGCCCATTTCAGAGAACTGGAGTCGGAATAGCAGTAGCTATAAAAGGTGTAGGCTTTGGTACGCTACCCGAATTTCCTGCGGCTGCGATTGAAATAGTTCCGGAAGGGAAAGTCAGAATAATGTTCAGCAATGTAGATTATGGTCAAGGAATAAACACTGGTAACGCACAACTTGTAGCGGAGAAGCTTGGAATACCTATATCTCAAATTGAAGTACTACATTCAGATACAAAGTTTTCCCCCGATACTGGAGGTTCAAGCGCTTCAAGATCAACCTTTAATGGCGGAGGAGCGCTCCTTTTGGCTTGCGATAAAGCATTAGAAGAGCTCAAAATAGAAGCAGCATCTTTCTTTATGACAAAGAGCAGCGATATAAGCTATAAAGATGGGAACTTTTACTATAAAGATAAATCTATATCAATATATGATGTTGCTAAAAGATTAAAAGCTAGGGGCAAATCAACTCGTTTTGAGGCAACTTTTGAGGTTCCAAGATACCAAGAAGCAGTTGAGGGAACTCTGGAAGTGCCTCATATGGTGTACATGTATGGAGTTATAGTGACAAAAGTTGAAGTAGATGAACTTTTGGGTAAGATTAAACCCCGCGAAGTTGATTTTATAGCTGATATTGGAAATGTGATCAATCCAGCAATAGCGGCTGGACAAATAGAAGGGGGAATAATACAAGGATTAGGATACTCCTTAATTGAAGAGCTTAATTACGATATGAACGGTAAACCCTTAAATATAAATTATACAACCTACCCTGTTCCTATAATTTCTGATATGCCTTTTATTAACGCTGAGTTTATCAAAAGCTATGAGGAACTGGGCCCATTTGGAGCAAAAGGAGTTGGAGAAATAAGCATAATACCTGTTGGGGCATCAGTGGCAGATGCAGTAGCGGATGCTATAGGTAAAAGAAGTTATAAGCTTCCGATTGTACCTTGGAAAATAATATAATAAAATAATAACCAATATTATTTTATCGTTTAAAATTTGTTTGTTTTTAAGTACATGCATGCCATTAAATAGATTATTTACAAATAAACCTTTGTTTCTATAAAATTTTTTAATAATAACACTTATAAATATACTATTTTTATATATTTTGATGCGAAATTGACCAATGCGACTTCTGTTCAAAAAGCATCGCCCTGGGAAATGGCTCTCCAACAGTTTAAAAAAGCTGCAGACTTGATAAACCTTGAAGATGATTTAAGAGAAGTTCTTTCACATCCACAGAGAGAAGTACAAGTTTCCCTCCCAGTTAGAATGGACAACGGGAAGATCAAGGTTTTTACAGGATACCGCGTTCAGCACAACAATGCAAGAGGCCCCTATAAGGGAGGAATAAGGTATCATCCAAATGTATCGCTAGATGAAGTGAGAGCGCTAGCAATGTGGATGACTTGGAAAACTGCGGTACTTGATCTTCCATTGGGAGGAGCAAAAGGAGGAATTGTTTGCGATCCAAAAGCTCTTTCTGCTGGTGAAATGGAAAGACTTACGAGAAGATATGCTTATGCAATATCTGGGATAATAGGCCCTTATGAAGACGTCCCAGCTCCTGATGTTTATACTGGTCCTCAACATATGGCTTGGATAATGGACACATACAGCACGCTAAAAGGCTACTTAGAACCAGGTGTGATAACAGGTAAACCAGTAGAAATAGGAGGAAGCTTAGGAAGGAACGAATCCACTTCAAGGGGCGTGTCAATAGTAGTAGCTGAAGCAGCAAAGAAACTAAACATTAACGTAAAAGGAGCTACGGTCGCTATACAGGGATTCGGAAACGTTGGTTCAAATGCGGCTATTATAATGGCAAAAGAATATGGTATGAAGGTAGTTGCCGTTAGCGATTCAAAAGGAGGCATTTATAACAAAAAAGGGTTGGATGTCGACAAAGTACTTAAAGAAAAAGAAAAATCCGGTACAGTAACTACATATAAGGATGCAGAAAAGATAACAAACGAAGAGCTACTTACACTAGACGTAGATGTTCTCGTTCCAGCTGCTCTTGAGCAGGTTATTACAAAGGATAACGCTGATAAAATAAAGGCAAAGATCATAGGAGAAGGCGCAAATGGTCCAACCACTCCTGAAGCGGACGAAATACTCTATCAGAAAGGAACTTTAGTTATACCAGATATACTTGCTAACAGTGGCGGCGTGACAGTTAGCTATTTTGAATGGGTACAAGACCTTGAAAGGCTACAGTGGTCTCTAGAGCAAGTAAACAAAATGCTTGAAGAAAAAATGGTTAAAGCATTTAACGATGTATATGAGACAAGCAAGAAATACAAGACAGACATGAGAACCGCTGCCCTAACGGTAGCAGTGTCAAGGGTTTCTCAAGCAATAAAGTTAAGGGGAATTTGGCCATAAACGCCATTAATTTTTACATTTTTTTGTTTAATTGTAAAAAATGTTTTTAAATCAGTTTTTGTAATGCAAAATCATGGTATTAGTAGAAGAAAAACAGCAGACACTGCAAAAATCAGAAATCAAATTCATAAGAAAGACTAGGAGCATATGTCCAGAATGTAACAGAGTCATAGATGCTGAGATATTTGAACGAGATGGAGTAGTTTATATAGGCAAAACATGTCCTAAACACGGATATTTTGAAGACGTATATTTTGGATCATATGAAATGTATGAACGCTTTTCAAAATATGCTAGGGATGGTATAGGAATATCAAATCCAAAAACGACTGTTAATAACATTACGTGCCCTGCTAGCTGTGGGCTTTGTAGCAATCACCTAAGCCATACCGCTTTAGCTAACTTGGTTGTAACAAACAGATGCGACCTCAATTGCTGGTACTGTTTCTTTTATGCTGAAAAAGCTGGATATATTTACGAACCGAGCATAGATCAAATACGTAGAATGATAAGAAATTTACTCAACGAAAAACCGATACATGGTGTAGCAGTTCAAATAACTGGCGGTGAACCTACAGTAAGAGATGATATAATTGATATAATAAAGGCAATTAAAGAAGAAGGTATAACGCACATCCAACTTAATTCAGATGGTATAAACCTTTCAAGAAAACCGGATCTTTGTAAACAGGTAAGAGAAGCAGGCGTGAATACGCTTTACGTGAGCTTTGATGGAGTAACCCCTGAGACCAATCCAAAGAACTATTGGGAAATCCCTGACCTCTTAAACAATTGCAGAAAAGCTGGGTTAGGAATGGTTCTTGTTCCTACAGTAATTAAAACTGTTAATGATCATGAAGTGGGTGACATGCTTAGGTTTGCTTTCTATAATATGGATATTGTTAGGGGGATTAATTATCAACCCGTCTCGCTTGTGGGAAGAGTGCCAAAACATGAAAGAGAAAGGTTCAGGATAACTATACCTGAAGTCATAGAAAGAATAGAACAACAAACTGATGGTGAAGTTAAATCAGAAGATTGGTTCCCTGTGCCAGCAGCTATGCCATTATCGCGTTTTATAGAAGCTTGGACAGGGGAACTTAAATATGAACTTACAACTCATTTTGCATGTGGCGCGGCAACATACATATTTAATGACAATGGCAAAATGGTACCGATAACTAGATTTGTAGACGTTGACGGACTCTTAAAATTTTTTGAAGACAAAGCTGAAAAAATAGAAAGAGGAGAAAATAAGTTACTCGTTGGCTTATCAGTTATATCTAACTTGCATCGTTTTATTAATAAAAATAAGATGCCTTCAGGATTAAACTTAACAAGACTGTTAATTAACATTATAATAAAGCACGACTACAGCTCTTTAGGACAGCTTCAGATGAAATCGCTATTTGTTGGTATGATGCATTTTCAAGATAAATATAATCATGATGAAGAAAGAGTTAGAAGATGCGATATTCACTATCTTACACCAGATGATAGGATAATACCTTTCTGTACATTTAATGTAATACCAGAATGGTATAGGGATAGGATACAGAAAAAATATTCTATAAGCATTGAGGAGTGGGAAAAAAGAACTGGCAGAAAGCTTAGGAACGATTACTATGTTAGGCCGTCTTCATACTATCACTATCCAAAAGATGAGAACCTGTTTAAGAGAATGGGTATAAATTATACACCTAAAAGTTTGTTAACTAAAACATCCTCATAAAATTTTTTATTAGAAACAAGCTAATTTGTAGATAACCTTTTTAATATCCTGTTTATAGGATTAAAACGTCATGGGCGATTTACAATTAGTATTATCAGATCCCAAGACTAGAACGGCAAAAAAAATTGATATAAAAGGCAACTTAAGTTCTGTCTTAATAGGAAGAAAAATAGGAGAAATAATAGATGGTAGCGCTCTAGGTTTAGGAAACATAAAATTTAAAATAACAGGCGGCACAGATAAATCTGGAATTCCGCATGTTCCTAACATAGAAGGGCCTGTTAAAAAATATGTTCTTCTATCAGGACCTCCTGGATTCAGGCCAAAAAGAGAAGGAGAAAAGAAAAGAAAAATTGTTAGGGGTAATACAATAGCTGATGACACATATCAAGTTAATGCTGTTATTGTTGAGGGTGAACTAAAGGATGCCAAGGTTTAAGACAACAGCAGAAGCTCTCAAAGTAATCTCAAATAAAGAACAGATAAGAAACTTTGGTATTATAGCTCATGTAGATCATGGGAAAACTACAACCTCAGACTCTTTACTTGCCGCTGCAGGCATGCTCAGCCCTTCAGTTGCAGGCCAAGCTCTAGCTTTAGATTATATGGAGTTAGAACAAAAAAGGCAGATGACTATTAAAGCCGCTAACGTTACGCTTTATTATGAATATGAAGGAAGACCTTACGTATTTAACATGATAGATACACCAGGACACATCGATTTTACAGGTAAAGTGACAAGGTCTTTAAGAGCTCTTGATGGCGCCGTCGTGGTGGTTGATGCGGTAGAAGGGGTAATGACTCAAACCGAAACAGTGTTAAGACAGGCTTTAGATGAAAGAGTAAGACCAGTTCTTTATATAAACAAAATCGATAGGTTAATAAAAGAACTTAGATTAACGCCTGAAAAAATGCAGGCTTGGCTTTCAAATATAATAAACGATGTTAACAGACTGATAGATATTTATGCTGAGCCTGAATTTAAGGAGAAGTTCAAGGTAAGCATAACAAATGATAGCGTAGCATTTGGTAGCTCAAAGGACAGGTGGGGATTTACTCTTAGCATGGCTAAAGCGAAAAACATGGGTTTCAAGGATGTCTATGAGGCTTACAACACTGGAAACATTTCCCCACTTGTTGAGAATTTCCAGCTTCATGAGGCAATACTTTCCATGGTGATAAAACACATACCGCCTCCAAATGTTGCACAAAAATACAGAATACCAAAAATATGGAAGGGTGACCCGAATAGCGAAATATATAAAGCAATGATAGAATGCGACGAAAACGGTCCTACTGTAATGATGGTAACTAATGTGGTTGTCGATCCGCAAGCTGGTCCAGTTGCAGTTGGAAGGCTTTTTAGCGGGACTGTTAGGGATGGGGATCTGCTTTACTTAATTAATTCAAAAAGACAGGAAAGGGTTCAGAGCGTAAGCATGTTCATGGGTCCTTTTAGAGAAATTGTAGGATATTTGCCTGCGGGCAACGTGCCAGCATTGCTTGGCCTTCAGCACGCATCTGCTGGAGAAACGTTATCAAGCATTAAAGATATAGTACCTTTTGAAAGCATAAAATATGTTAGTGAGCCGGTTGTTACCATAGCGGTTGAACCTAAAAACCCAAGAGATCTCCCAAGACTTATAGAAGCTCTACAGAATATGCATCTTGAAGATCCTAATCTTGTTGTAACAATAAATCAAGAAACAGGAGAAACGCTTCTTTCTGGAATGGGGGTGCTTCATCTTGAGATAGCAACTACGCTAATACAAGAACAAGGAATTGAAATAATAACAAGTAAACCTCTCATAAATTATAGGGAAACTATAACTACAAAAGCGGGCCCCGTTATGGCTAAAAGTCCAAACAAGCACAACAAAGTTTACATTAGAGTAGAGCCGCTAGACGAAGAAACAATCAACCTGATAATAACTGGACAGATAAATGAGAACATGGACAGAAAACAAATAGCAAAAATCTTAAGAGATCACGGGTGGGATGCTGATGAAGCTAAAGGCGTAGTAGCAATTGACGAACGCGGAAATGTGTTTGTTGATGAGACAAAAGGTGTTCAGTTCTTGCAAGAAAGCATGGATAGTTTAAGGGCAGGCTTTATTGATGCAATGACAAATGGGCCTCTCGCTTATGAATACGTAAGAGGAGCTAAGGTAATTTTACACCATTTTGTGCCGCATGAAGATCCAGCACATAGGACGTATGCACAGCTTATGCCAGCTTCAAGGAGAGCTATTTTAGGTGCGATGCTTTTAGCTAAACCCACGCTCTTAGAACCTATACTTTCTATAGAAGTAAAAGGAGTTGCGGACATACTCGGTCCTGCGATAGGCGTCATCACTAGTAAACGCGGAAAAATAATCAACATGACACAGAAGGATGTATTTGCGATCGTCCAAGGAGAAATTCCTGCAGCAGAAACTTTTGACCTTGCCGAAGTAATGAGAGGCGCAACTGCAGGCAAAGCTGTATGGAATACAAGCTTCAAAGGTTGGGCTCCAGTGCCAGCTAATATGCTTGGACAACTGATTGCTTCTATAAGAAAGAGAAAGGGGTTGCCGCCTGAAGTCCCCAAACCGGAAGAGTTCATAGACGAGGAGTAAAGTTGAGCTATTATTATCGTGCAGGGCCTAGCAAAAGAGAAACAATAAACCTTATCTTAGGTTCGTTTATAGTTTGGATCGTTGGAATTACGTGGTTAAGCGCGGTATCAACTTCTGGGTTAATAATAAACAGCATATTGTTCATACTGGCTTTTATACTTCATGAATACGCTCATAAACTTTCTGCAATAAGGAACGGCCTATATGCAGAATTCAGAATACAGTGGATGTGGGCAATATTAACTTTAGTGACTGCAATACTTCCATTTAAGATAATAGCGCCTGGAGCAACAGTAATTTACGGAATGGCAGATGAAAAAACTATGGGTGAAATTGCTGCATGGGGGCCGTTGGTAAACATAATAATGGCTCTTATAATTTTACCTGTAGCTTTATCTGGCTTTAATTTCCTAATAACGGCTGTTTATTTTAATTCGTTCATAGCTCTATTTAATTTGCTCCCAATAGCGATACTTGATGGCAAGAAGATATTTGTTTGGAGCAAAAAAATTTGGGGAATGCTCTTTGTGGTTTCAGTATTGCTCTTTATAGTCTCTATTTTTGGCTTTTATTGAAAATTGATTAGCAAGCAATTTAATAAAACCATTTTTAATATTTTATAGATGCGCGTGAAAGATCTTAACATACCAACTATAGTAAAAGATAAGCTAACGCTAAAAGGTTATGAAAACCTATGGCCGCCTCAAGAAAAAGCAATTAAAAAAGGGCTACTTGATGGAAAGAGTTTGCTTGTAGTTACGCCTACTGCAAGTGGCAAAACGCTTATAGCCTTACTGGCAGCATCAAAAACGGTTATAGAAAGAAAGAAAAAGGCAATATATATAACCCCTCTCAAGGCATTAGCCAACGAAAAGTACGAAGAATTTAAAGACTTTTTTGAGGATATATACATTGATAGAGGCAAGCCACTTAACGTCGGTATAAGCACAGGTGATGACCTTAACATAGATCCATCATATTTAAGCAAATACAATATTGTCGTTACAACTAATGAAAGATTGGACTCCATAATAAGGCATAAGGTCAAATGGCTTGAGGAAGTTGGACTTTTTGTATTTGATGAGGTCCATCTTTTAGATGATGAAACTAGAGGAGGGACGCTCGAATTTGTGTTGACAGAAATAATGTCATGGTTTAGCAACACTCAGGTTCTAGCTCTTTCTGCAACGGTAAAAAATTATAAAGAAATTGCTTCGTGGTTAAACATGCAAATAGTTTATGATGATTGGCGGCCCGTTACTCTTTTAGAAGGCGTTGCTTATGATGATAAGCTTGTTTACAAAAATGGGGAAGTAGATATTATTGAAAGGAAAGGAACTCTTTTGCAAGATATAGTATACAAAGAGCTAAAAGAAGGTGGCCAGTGCCTAGTATTTGCGGAGACTAGAAAAAAAGCGCTTGAGCTAGCTAAGACCCTGGCTTATGTGTCAAGGCATTATTCCCAAGTTCCAATAGAGCAGGTTTATCCTGAAGAAGAAGAGGATACAACTTTAACAAAAACTTTGAGAAGCTTGATACCTTTAGGAGTAGCATTCCATCACGCAGGGCTTCCGGCAAGCTACAGAAAGTTAGTAGAAAATCTCTTCAAAGAAAACAAAATTAAGGTAATATGTAGCACTCCAACGCTTGCCGCTGGCGTAAATTTACCTGCGAGAACGGTTATAATAAACTCTGTTTATAGGTACAACGACGAAGGCAGAGAGCCTATAAAGGTTATTGAATACAAACAGATGGCAGGCAGAGCTGGAAGGCCTAAGTACGATAAAATCGGTAAATGCATAATACTTGCTCAAGACGAGTACCAAGTAGATACTTACCTCGAAACGTATGCTTTAGGCGAGCCAGAACCAATAACTTCTAAACTCTTGCTTAAAGGACCCTCATCGATGGTTCTTGCTTTAATATCAGTTCTCGGATATGCAGCGTCAGACGAAATAAAAGACTTTTTTAAAAAGACCCTTTACTTTAAACAAAAAGGAGATCTCGAGCTTCAGATTACAGAATCTTTGAAGTTTTTGCACAGCAATGGCTTCATAATGCTTGCGAAAAACGGAAAATACAGAACAACTCCGTTAGGAGATCTTACAGCCAAAGTATACGTTTCTCCTAGTACCGCTCTTTCTTTTATAAAAGCAGCAGACGAATTAAAAAAATGGAAAGATCCTACTTTGCCTATACTTTGTCTACTTTCCTCCTCAGAAGACATGGAGCCAAAACTTTCTTCGCGTAAAAAGGACGACCTTGAATTAACTCAATTTCTTAATGCAAACTTTGAACTAGAACCTTTCTTTGACGAAGATTGCTCTTCTAGAACTTTTCTTACACTCTACGGCTGGGTAAATGAGTTTTCTGAACAAGAACTTTTAGACAGGTTCGGAGTTGAGCCAGGAGATCTTTATAGAATAATAGAATCCTCAAGGTGGATAGTTTATTCTTATTCAAAACTCGCAAGAGTAATAGGAATCAGCAGTGGAGTTTTTGATTTGCCATTTATCAGAATATACAAAGGAGTAAAGGAGGATGTCGCTAGCATTGCGAGCCTGAGCAAGATAGGCAGAAAAAGGGCTAGAGCTATATTTGAAGCCGGTTACCATAATTTGCTAGAACTCTCTCAGGCAAATGAGATAGAGCTTGCTACAAAAGTAAAAGGAATTAGCGCAGTTATGGCTAAGAAAATAATAAGAGAGGCGAAAGAAAAGCTTGGACTTGAACCTTAAAGTTGAAAAGGTTTTTGGTGGTTACTCAACTTTAAAGAGCTTAGAAGGACAAATAATTAAAGAAAAAGATCTTTTAAAAAAGATAGATAAAGAAGAATCTCAATTTTATATACAGGCAAAGGGTCAATGTACCGAGGTCATAGGTTATGACTACACTGGAATATTTAATATTTCAAGATATTTAAATCCCGAAATTACGTTTGCATATACTGAGATTAAAAACAAATACAAAATAAAATTATATAGAAACATTATTACTCCGCAAACTAACCTTTCTTTAGAAGGATTAGCTAGAACTCTTAAATCATATTTAAAGTTAATTAAGAAAAAAGTAGCTATAGCTTACTCAGGAGGGCTAGATAGTTCTTTGCTAGCTTGGGTATTTAGGGATTTAGAACCGTTACTAATTACGGTTGGATTTGAAGGAAGCGAAGACATCATGATTTCAAAAGAAAGAGCGAAAATGATGGGTTTGGAACACTTGATACACATCATTGAAGTAAAAGAGCTTAAAGAATCCCTAAACAAAGTATATGACTTGGGTTTTTCGGTAATGGAGTTAGCTTTAGCATCTGGTTTTTACATTGTAGGTAAAATTGCAAAGGAGAACGGAAAGGATGTGTTACTCGTAGGCCAGCTTGCAGACGAATTGTTTGGAGGATACCGAAAATACAACTATATAACCCTAGATAAGCTTGAAGATGTTCTTGATAATGATATAAAGAAAGCTATAGCTGGTATGAGAAGAGATAGTAAGGCTATATTTTATGCTGGTGTTGAGCCGATATACCCATACGCTTTCAAGACGTTTTTTAGAAATGCAAGAGGGCTCCCACTTGTATACAAGGTTAATAAACTTGGACTTAGAAAGATAGGAGAAATTTTGGGTATGCCAAGGGAGATCATCTATGCAAGAAAAAAGGCGTTCCAATATGGTAGCAAAATTGAAAAAGAAATTAAGCACCTTTTNNTTTGTTGCATATTGTTAGCTTTATGCTTAAGAGTTTTGGCTTCATAAATAATACAAGCGGTTGCACAGTATAGGATATGGTTGATTGGCCAGAGTATAACAAGAAGCTAGTTAACGAAGTTGTTGATGCATTCTTTAGCAACCTTATTGTTGATTAGAAGAAACAGTTAGAGCGCATGAACAAAAACAAGCTCGGCAGGCCTTATGTCTATTCAGATGCTTTGATGCTGATAATACTGGCTGTAAAAGAATACTTTGGCCTTCCTTACAGGCAGACTGAGGGTTTTGCTAAATCGCTCGGCATGGGGGGCAAGTATATCATAAGCTAAGATATGCAGGAGGCAGAAGGAGCTGAACAAAGCCTGTTGACATAGCAAAAGGCGTTCAACAAAG
>DAXX01000040.1:0-133 GCA_002506605.1 Thaumarchaeota archaeon UBA160 | reverse complement strand
AGCATATGATTCAAGGGCAAACTCCAACAAAGCTGCAAGCATAAGTGCTTAGCCTGTTATAAAATCAAGGATAACCCAAATGACAAGCCAAATTGGTATTACGCCGGAGGACAAACTGTGATGCAGTTCCCTA
>DAXX01000068.1:2119-8277 GCA_002506605.1 Thaumarchaeota archaeon UBA160 | reverse complement strand
ATGAGGGGAACCCTCGCCATTTACAGTAGATTGGCGGGGAGGAAGTCAGATCCTCTACAGAATGAGACTTTCCTCCTTAACCCCAAATTAAATTAAAAAATCTTAAAAAACAAGGTTTAACAAACTTTTTTCTTGAAAAGACGAATTTGAATTGCAAGGAAAACTAGTGATATGACTGTTGTAAGCAGACTTATCCAAGTAAATGGGCTTAGCGAGCCTTCTGCTATCTGAAGCAAAGACTTAGGTAATGCCATCGTGCTTGTCATCTTTAAAGGTATTATAATACCCGGTGTGGCGAGAACGCTAACGATAGCTACTATCGCTCCAAAAATTATTGCGATCTCAGCTACCAACCTAAAGTTATCTGGAACTTTCTGAGCTCTTTTACCAGTATATCTCTTTATGAATGGGAAAGCTAAGATTAGAACGCCTATAACGAATATGAACAATCCTAGATCCGTAAATATTGAATATGTAGGCTGCACCGGGGGAAGTGGGGCTGGAGGAATAGCAGGATAAATAACTCCAAAGATTGAACCGATCAGACTGAGCACAGTTGCAAACCCAAGCAACGTTGTTCTTAAGACAAAGCCAGAGCTGAACCTGTTCATTATTAAGGCTACTATAAGCACAATCACTGATATAATAACAAGATAAAACTGTGCAGGAGTTACCCAGGCTGGCGTTATGTTCTTGTAAGTTACTGTAAAGCCAATGTTTCCTGAATAGTTCTGAGGGACATGATAAGGAAGCTGATTAACAGGTATTTGAAGCGGAATCGGATACTGCTGAGATGTCTGCGTGGCTGTAAGCACAAAAGATGAGCCGTTTTCAAATTTTATATAACCTTCGTTAGTACCTACAGTTCCAGCTATATCCGGAGTTGGGCCAAGTATTATCGGAGGTCTAGGAGGCTGGTTAAAGTTAAAAGCATCCAGAGGCAAATTTGCGTTAGCTATGTTACTGTTAAGGTAAGGTAGATTCCAGTTCCATTCTACAAATTTTAATAAGCTATAGTGACTCAGAACCTGATGATCTATATAGTCTTCCTTTGCGTACGGAGATATTATTATGCACGCTGTCCTTAATCCAAGCCCAAAGCTGTTTATCTGAGGCGGAGGTACATGATCGTAAAAGCCTCCCTCATCATCCCAAGTTATGAATATAACTGAAGAGTTCCATTCAGGGCTGTTCATTATCGCATTAACTATATTTACTGTCCACATTTCTGAATAGGTTATATTGTCAGGCGGATGGTCTGAAATGCCATCGGCAATGCCATAATCGTCCATAAAGACATAAGCTGGAAGAGTATTGTTCTTGAGCATCTGATAAAAAACTGATATGTTATATATGTGATCCATCATTGCAGGATTTCCGGCAAAATTTTGTATGTTTTCAAGCCATCCTATCTGACTTGTTGGAGGAGCTTGGACTGTGCTGTAAAGCCCAAATACCCCCCAGCTTATGTTGTACTTAGAAAGCTGATAAAAGATAGTATCATTTAACGGAAGATATGGTGGTGGACTAATGTCATTACTGACCACTGTCGTTCCGCTCCAAAGGCCAAGAAAATTGGGAAGCGATTCTGTCATAACAGCCGTAAAATAGTTGTCACAAAGCACGTACTCTTCTGCATAATCCCAATAGAATGGTATCTGATTATAATCGATGTAAACCATTGATTGAGGCCCAGAATAGGCAACATATCCGTCCATCCTGCCAAAGTCCCAGTCTCCATGATAATCGACCCACCCTTCGCCTGGATCCTGCTGAATAGGGCTGTTTGCATATGTTAGCTTTGTGTACCCAAGCAAAAATCCAAGACCCGGGTAGTTCGGCACTTTAACATTAATGTTAAGTATGCCGTCAGGAATAGAAAGCTCTTTTACGATTGAGTTATTTTTAAGAGCATCATTGTGACCATAAGGATATGTGCCAAAGAGGTTGTCAAAGCTCCTGTTTTCTTTAAATATTATTATTACGTGCTTTATAGGCGTCTTAGTTTGTTGACCTGATTGTGCTGCTACAAAAGAAGAAGCTGGCAGCGAGGCTATTATAAGTATGAGAAGCGCTAGGGATGCTATTTTGATGGTGCTATTAAGCATAGCAATGGTTTAATATAAAGAAGATAATATATAAACATTTCTAGCTATGCTGTATTTAAATGGGAAAGGTTTGTGATCAATGCGTAAATATATGAATTCTAAAAATATTTTATGGAACCATTTTATTTTAAATCGTTCGAAAGGGTTATCGGAATTGCTTGTGATTTGCCCGGGCTTTATTATACAATGAAGTGCCTTTCTATGTATGATAAACAAGCAATTGAATACCATATAAAACAGGGGCATATAGCTAATTGGCTTGATTATACAGGGAATCATGAACTTTCTAAGCTGATGGCTAATGTGAAAAGTGTCGAAGAAGCCCTTTCAATTCTTGAACAGTATCTTAAAAAATATCAAAAGAGTCAGAAAAAGGTTAATGCTAAACGTGTAGCAAAAATGTTCTGAAGAATAAATTAATAATAATTTTAATAATTTTTAGAGCTTTATAGACCTTCTAGCTAAGTCAGAAGCGCCCTCCAGCACAGGATCGCCATGCCCTGGCATGAGCATCTCAAAATCAAGCTCTAACAGCTTTTTAATGCTATTTTTGGCAAGTTCTCTGTTCCAGTCAAACATGGCTGGAGAGCCCTCTATCTTGCCTTCCATGTTGCTCATGTTATCCCCAGCAAATAGAGTTTTTCCATCATAAAGAACTATTGATCCTGGTGTGTGACCAGGAACGTGAATGACCTTAAAACCAAAGATCTTGTCTCCATCTTCGAGAATAAAATCAGGTTCAACGTACCTGTACGCCGAATACAGCTTTATAGCTTCTGAGGGAACAGTTGATGGGAGAGGGAACTTTTCCTTGCCTGAAAGGTAAGGAGCATCCTTTTCATGAATATAAACTTTGGCTCCTGTTTTTTCTTTCAGATCTTTTAGACTTCCAGTGTGATCAATGTGATAATGGGTCAGAATTATGTGAGAGATCTTCGCATCAAGCGAGTAGGCACCTTTCAATATCTCCTCAGAATAACCCGGGAGCCCTGTATCTATAACGGCCGCTTCTTTTCCCTTTACAACAATGTAGGCATTGCCGTTAACTTCCCTTATAGGCACTCTGTATATAGAGTAAATTCTCTCAGCCATGAGTTTTTATAAACTATTCGGTGATATATGTTTTTCTGGTTTAAATTGGTTTATCATTTCCTTGAACAATTTATCAGCAATGTGTTAGTAATTAATGAAAAAGTTTGTCTGTTTACATAACTTAATTTTTTATTATATAGTTCGTGCACAAACCATTGGGCTAATTGTTTTTAGTTACTTTTTTAACAATAACATACATGAGAACGGTTAAAACCAAAGATGCAAAGAACATGTACAGGTATGTTATATATGTAATTGAAAAGTAGAATGTTATGCTCAGGAGCGCGATGCCTATTGTGATAATTAATTTGCTTGCTAAGTTCGTTATCTTTATAGCTGAAATTGCAATTAAAATAAGACTGAACACATAAAACAACGTATCTGCGGCATAAGCTGTTTCCATAGCGTTGTATGTAAGTTCAATTCCAGTATAGCCTCCTACAAATGCGACAAGGTAAGAAATCAAAGCTGATATAGCCGCAAGCACCGAGCTTGCGACAAGCGCTTTGTGTGGAGATTTAAATTTTGCGTGAACAGAGCTCAGAAAGTTTGGAAGCATCCTGTCACGAGACATACCATAAAGCATCCTTGCAGTAGCATTAAGGGTTGCAAGGTAAGAGCCAAAGACGCTTATTAGCACGCTTATAGCAAACAAAACTTCTCCAGGATATCCAAGATATGACCTAATAAGAATGTAAACCGGGTTTGGACCTCCGCTTTCTGCCATGCTAACAAAACTGTTTATACTGGTATTGGTTATCCCAATATCTATTAGTATAGAATAAATAACTAATATATAGAGAATGCCCATAAAAAGAGTAGCCAGCATTGTTGCCCAAGGTACTGATTTGGTTGGATCCTTAGCTTCTTCTGATACCATTGTGCTCACTTCAAACCCCATAAAATATGTTATGCCAAATATAAGCCCGGCGCTCAGGGCGCCAAGCACGGCAAAAGGCTTAGATTGAAATGTTGCCTGAAATGTAAATGGATACATGCTTAATGTTGAAGAATGGGAAGCCAAGCTAAGAAATGAGAAAGCCAGCAAAGTGATTATTTCTATTGAGGTGAGTACAACTTCTGATCTTACGCTTGGCTTTATTCCAAGGTAAGCAACAACAAAAGCAATTATAACCGGCAAAGCAACTAAAAATAATGGATTGATCCTTAAACCTATAACTGCGTAAATGCTTTCATAACCTAGATAACCAAATGCTATAGCCTCAGAACCGATGCCAAGTATGCTGTAAAAAACAGTATAAACTATTCCGTTGATAAAGCCGGCAGATTCTCCGAGATTTTTCTTGATGTAATCGTAGAAGCTTGCTGCGTTAACATACTTCCTAGAGAGCACGAATATAGCAAATACGATAGGTAATATGCCAAAGAGCGTTATTAACATGGCTAAAGGTGAAGCTCCAAAACTTGAGCCTAATATTAATGCGGCTCCGCCAGCTATGCTGTAAGCTGGTGCTTGGCCAGCTAAAGAATTAAAAAGCGTTTCAAGAAAATTCACAGAAGACTTCTTTAATGAGCTTTTTTCTACTTCTTGTTGCATGGAATATTTTTAAAAAATAGATATAAAAATTATCATTTATACATAAATTTTTATATAATCATGATCTTTTTAAGAATATTTTAGTAGGCTACCCCAATTTCCTCTTTAATCCCATTGAAGTTAAATACGCTTACAGAAAAAAGCAAGCGATCTTCATACTATTTTTTATAAAGTTTAATTCTGAGCTTGCTCGATCTTTATTTTAGGCCTCAAAAATAGCCCCACCACAATGATTATGCCTCCAACTATCATAAGAATTCCACCTAGCAAAACCATTAACGTAGAATAAACTATGCTAGTTGCCGAAACTTGCATGACTGAATAATAAAGCTGAATTGTTTGAGTATAATTGTTAAGCGCATAAACGTTCTGCTCATTGATGCCCGAGTTATATGATTCAAAAACGTAGTATCCTTCAACTTTTGTAACGTTAATGTTAGTACCTATGATCTTTATCGCCAATAACGGTGTATCATTATAGACGCCTATAAATATGTAGCCAGGGGGTACAGAGCCCAGCAAAATGCTTGAGTTAGGTTGAACGGTTGAAACGTTTTTTAACGGAAGAAGCTCTGAAAAGTTAATGCTACTTTTTAAAAAATAAGGGCTTCCGAAAAATAAAGTGGCGCCTATTATAAGTATTACTACGCCAGACATGATGAGGTTTTTTCGCATGAGGCTAACTTGCGTACATAGGTTATTAAGCTTTTACACTGTAAAAAATTTTCGTAACTCTAAAGAAAAAGGCAAGCTTATATAAAACAAATTATAACGTATTGCGAATGAGCGAATACGAAAAGGCTTCTAAAGGGGTGTATTTTCTTTTTCTAAGCCAGATAGTTGCGATCATAGGTGGTATATTAGCGCTTGTTATATTTTCAGTTTATGCTGAAATTAATCTTAAAAACGTTCTGCGTTTTACAAACTTTACAACTGTAACCACAGGATTTAATTTTACAAGTTCGAGCGCAGAAGGCGTTTTCTCCCAAATGCCTCTTCAACTTATAAGCGGTATCATGAATGCGGTGTTGGTGTTGATAGTTGCAGGATCGATAGTAGGTTTTGTTGAAATTCTACTCATGGTTTATGGCTGGAAAACTCTTTCGGAATTTAATAACTCCGAATATCACACTCCATATATAGGATCCGTGATGAGTATGATAGGGTTTTTCCTTGTGATGCCTCTGAGCGTTTTCATGATAAATGCAATAAAGGGCGCGTTTGTTTCATATCAGGTTACTCAAACTGTTCCCTTACAAATAATAGCTGTAGCCTTAACAGCATTAATACCAATATTTATAGGAATATTAATCCTTCTAGCTGGATACATAATGATGTTGATAGGATACTGGAGGCTTGGATCGCAGTTTAACTCTACTTTAATTAAAGCTGCTATTATA
>DAXX01000068.1:0-2078 GCA_002506605.1 Thaumarchaeota archaeon UBA160 | reverse complement strand
GTTCTACTGTTAACGGTTGGATTATACTCAGTTAGCAAGAAGACAAAAATGCAAGAAAATTTAAAGTAATGATATACAATAAGTTTAATCGAATTCTTTTCTCAGGAGCTCTGTAACAGCCCGGTAAACGTTCTTTCCAATTTCAGATCCAAGAGGCGTTGCTGTACCAGCAAAGATAGTATTTTTAACTAAAGCTGATGTTCCAGCAGCAACGGCATCTGTAACTGTTCCTGTAATATTAAGACCAAAATCCATGAGAGCGCCACATTTTGCTTCTGTTATAACCTTAATGAGCTCTATGATTGAATTAAAGGAAAGCCGCTCCTTAACTAATACCGCTATATTTATTGTATGCCCTGCATGTTTACCGGTATTTCGGATCCCAAGTGAAACAAAGTATATAACGTTCCTATTTATGAAAAAAAGGTAATTTTTAGCGGCAGTAATAAAAAGGAGCGTTGAACTGTCTATTTTTGTTATCTTTTTTATTTCTTTAAGGGGTTCAGGATTATTATAGTCTTCAGGGACAAAGACGCTAATAATCTTATTTATCTTTGAAAGGCCCGAGGGATACAATCCTGATGTTATTACAAAATAATTCTCCTTCAAATCAAACGTTTTAATTATAGTGCTCACGATACATATTAGTTAAAATACATTTTTAAAATAAATTAAAATAGACTTTTTAAAAACAAGCTTGTGCCCTATAATAAGCCATTTGCCTTGCTTTTGCATAACAGTCCAACAAAGCTTTTGCTGATGAACTCCAGCGAAACATTTTATCTACGCGTCTAATCGAGTTTAATCTAACCTTTTCCCAAAATCCTATTTCGCTTGTACTGAAAAGAGGGGCGTTCGTGAGACTTGATTTTCCTCTGAAACTTTAGAAAGAATTGCTGATGTTATAAGCCCTTCTGAGAGCTGTTTAACGTTTTCAGGCTCTAAAAGGAGACCCGTTCCAGAATCAGGATTTTCTCTAAAATCTAGAATCGTTTCCCTGAGTCCACCAACTGCGTATGCAACTACTGGGGTTCCCAACGCCATCGATTCCACTGCTGTTAAACCAAACGGTTCCCATCTTGAAGGGGCTACAAACACTGAAGCCGCATAATAAAAAGCTTTGTAAAGGTTAAGGTCAATCTGAGAACTTATTATGAGTCTAGCTGTCTCTCTGACTTTTGAAAATTCGTCAATTATGTGATAAAGCAGATCGTATTCACCTCCGGGTATTCCCAAAAATATTAGACGCGCACTTGGAACGTCTCTTAGTATTTCCTTAAATGCATATATGAGAAGATCTACACCTTTCTGCTTTGTAATCCTTCCAGCTGCAAGAATCAGCTGACCATTTGTTAAATCTTCATAACTCCAATCATCCCTTAATCCTATTTTGTGTCTGTTTTCCCAAAGTATCTGTCCAGTTATATAATCTTCTGGCACTGCCCTGAATGAATGTAACGAAGATAGAAGCTTCCCTCGAAGCTCTTGCCTTACATCTGTACCAAAGGCCATCTTTACAAAATTTCTAACCTCATTAACGCTCCATTCAGTTCCGTTATAAGTTACACAGCTCTTACCTTCAACCCAATTCCCTACATGATTAAATACGTCATAGTTCAAATAGCTTTTGCTTACAGAAGCTAAAGCATCTGCTTCATAAGCCCCAAATCTTTCTATGCTTCCTCTTGAAAGGTTGTCCCAGACTTCAGAGTAGCTGGTTATTTCATGCCTGAAAACCTTCCATACATAGTGAGGACAGTTAGCCAAGCCGGACCAATCTTGAGAAGCATAGTGCCAAGGAAAAGAAATTCTGGTTAGCAAATGTATAGTAAAAACGAACGGCACCATAATTCTCCTGTCTTCGAATAATTGTCTTGCCCTAGCACCTGCTAAAACGCTATGCCAATCATGAGAATGAATTACTGAAGGAATGCCTGTTATGAGAGCCCATGGAACTAAAGCTTCAGTTGATCTAGCAAGGAGCGAACTTTTTTCTTCAATATAGCTGTATATTTGCCATGCATCTAGGACTTTCCCAGTATCATAATCTAATCCTTTTATAAGAAAGATGTTAACCC
>DAXX01000041.1:10868-11437 GCA_002506605.1 Thaumarchaeota archaeon UBA160 | reverse complement strand
AATCACGTTAGCGCCCATTATCACGGCTTCATCAACAACCTGTTTGCCAACTTTCCTAGCAAAATCCTCTGCTATTCGCTTAGCCTTCTGATGAAAAGAACGAATCCTCAGTAAAATCTTCCTGTTGCTCCTCCACCTCCTCGAATACTTTCTTTGTAGGTTCTCAGTTAATGACTTCCAGCGGTGAACCTCAGCAAGGCGCGTTGGGATTCTGACGTAATTTGCATCATCTTTCCCAACTACAACGTCAGCCACGTTGATATCAACAGATACGCTCTCTTTCGGTATTATCTCTTCCCTTTCCTTCTCAAAAACCACTTTCAAGTATGCCTTATCACCTTTAACAACAAGCCTCGCTTCCTTCATCCTCCAGTTCAAGTATTCATTCAGATTACGCGGATAGCCTAGAATTGGTAGCTCACCAACGCCAGCTATCCTTATGACCTTTTTCTCTAGATCAATACTGTAACTCGCACCATATGTTAACCACACTGTTGGTTTATATACCCTTGGGAATCTGCCCCTTCTAGGATTATTATACCATCCCTTATAAATCGCAAGCGCATCCC
>DAXX01000041.1:0-10744 GCA_002506605.1 Thaumarchaeota archaeon UBA160 | reverse complement strand
TTCTGAGTCAAGGCTAGGAGGGCTTTAGATACTCCAATATTCATCGAAACGGCTGCTCTGATTGAACTTAGCCATAAGAATGAGTTAGAGAGAAAAACTTTAAATTTTCATCATCCATTAGAAGGGGCGAGGCTTTCATCTTTCTGTAAAGTATGTTGACACTGACGACTTTATGGGTTTAACCATACAACTGTTTAAAAAGAGTTCTGTATAAACATGGTAACATAATCAGTGAGATAAGCAAAGGTTTTTGTTGTTCAGAAAAATTTTTAATCTGTGAATTTTTAAACTATTTTTGAATCCCATTTGCCTTGATTTACTTCTTGTATTATCTCTTTGGGATTTTTGCCCTCAACTTTTATTCCCATTGAGATACAGGTCCCTAAAACCGTTTTTATTGCACCTTTTAGAGTCTTTGCGCTCAATGCATCAAATTTTGCTTTAGCAACCTTAACTACGCTTTCAAATTTTATATCAGCAACCCATTCTGTCCCTGCTTTCCCTGAACCTTTTGTTATATTAGCTTCTTTAAGTATTAAAGCAGATGTAGGAGGTAGTTTAACTGTTACGTTAAAACTTTTATCTTCATTAACTTCAACAACCACCGGAACTTTCATACCTTTGTAATCAGCTGTAAGCTCGTTTATCCTTTTTACAACCATTGGAACGTTTAAACCTAATGGTCCCAATGCTGGACCTATGGGCGGTCCTGCATTAGCTTCCCCACCTACTACTACAAAGTTAAAAGTCTTCTTTTCTGGCATCTAGATTCCTTAGTTTCCCCTTTTTAAAAGATTTACTAAAACCTTAAATGGATAACAGATCTGTAATTATCGAAAGATAAATAATAATTCAATGAGATATGAAGTTTATACCCCAACGATTACAAATGTCTGATTAAGACTATGTACGCTTAGCGCTGTTCTAAATTTTTTAAATTAACAAAAATCTAAGATAAAAAATAAGATTGCATATTATCTGTGTTGTTTTGGTAAAAAACTGTTATTAGCTAACACCGACTCAACTACCCTTCAATTTAATTTTAAAAATAATTTTGTAAACAACGTGATTACAAATGCGCAAAGGTTAAGATGATCTTTTTTAAATATAGATTGATTTGCAATATAACAGCAACAAGGCAGATAATAAAAACTATCTAATTAATTCAAATACAGGAAAAGGAATTAAAATTTTGCTTTTAAATTTTATAGCCGTTATTGTAATACTTTCATTCGTTTATTTTAATCCTTACGTTTTTATAAGAGGCAAGCCTGGGGCTTCAATTTTTTTTATACTATATCCTTTTATTATTGAATTTGTTTCGATATGGGGAATTTGGGGTGCAATGTCTTCTTACATAGGCGTATTTGCTGGCCTTGTTTTTTTCTCTCCGTTTGATGCGTTTCAATCCTTAATACTAGCTTTTATTTACGTTATACCAGCAATGATTTCTTTTACAGTTTACAGAAACTTGATGAGTTTCTTTGGGATAGACCCATTGAAGAGAGATCTTTTGAACACAGAAATTAAAGGTATAAAAACGAGAAGATTTTTTTCATGGATTGTTTTTTTAATTTTTGAAGCCGTGCTGCTCAATATTTTGCAGGTTTACATCGGACTTAATTATCTGATTGCTATAGGATTTTTTTCTAGAAATATAGCCGTTTACTGGTTTTATGTTTGGAGCTTTTCTAACTTCATCAGCTGCTTGATAATAGAACCAATCCTTATAAAAACTGTAACCGAAAGTTTAGAAGAGTTAGGACTTGTCAATTTAGGATGGTTGTATTAAAATGAACACTCCTGAGCTAACGGTCGGCTTTTCGCTTTATTCAACTGAGCTTACGCTCTTGCATTAAGGCCTTAATGTCAGCTATGCCTTAGCTACGTCTGGCATGCACTTCCTTATCATATATTTTTGATTTCTTATTGAAGCATTTCCACAGTAGAGCTATCCATCTACTACCTGCTTAAAGGACTTTTACCCTTTAAACTCTGTTGTAGTTAAAAATTTTTTTGTCGCGTTAAAGTAATCATCAAGGCTCTTTTTGCTAAAACATTCATCACAAATGCAATAACCTCCAGTAGTTTCAATTGGACATACATCACTAAATATGCATGTTGAACAGTCAGTTTCCTTACCGCATATCGCACAATTAAACACAAAAAAGACCTTTTTCTTTAAAGTTTTTTCAAGCGCTTTTTTTACAAACTCAAGATCCGCGTTTGGTCTTATGCTGAAGCCAACTCCACTTGTATAAGAAAGCCCAGCTCTCATCAAATCCGAAAACGTTTTCTTTCCAAGAGAAGGCAGTTTAAAGTATTTTTTTGGATTGATTTTTATGATTTCTTCTTCCACAGAACTGATAAGCCCGTTAACAATTTAAACTTTATTTGTGTTAAAATTTAATCAAGAATCATGTATGTGCTTGAGGTAAAAGACCTTTCATTTATTTACAAGGGCGAGGTAAAGAAAGCCTTAGATGGTGTTTCGTTAAATTTACCGTATGGAAAGATTATGATTCTTGCCGGTCCTAGCGGTTGTGGCAAAACCACGCTACTTAGAGCGATAACAGGGCTCATTCCAAAAATTTATGAGGGTAAATATCAAGGAAGCGTTTTAATAAATGGCAAAAACGTGCTAAGTATTACGCAAAGGGACCTTGCGCTAAACATAGGTTATGTATTCCAAAATCCAGAGAATCAACTCGTATCATATATTGTTGAAAGAGAAATCGCATTTGGTCTAGAAAATTTGGGTTTTGATAGAGATTATATTCTAAATAAGACAGAAACCATACTTAAGGATCTTGGGATTTATGAGCTTAAAGATAGGCCGCTGAGAACGCTCAGCGACGGTCAAAAACAACTCGTTGCTATAGCAGGAATATTAGTTATGGAACCTAAGCTTCTAATTCTAGATGAACCCACATCAACGCTAGATCCAGCTACAGCTAAAAAGGTAGCAAACATGATTAACAAAATCATAAAAAATAGAAATATTTCTGCAATAATAGTAGAACACAGGATGGACCTTTTTTTAGATTTTGCTGACTTTATTGCCATAATGAACGAAGGAAAGATCGTTGAGTTTGGAAATGCTGAAGACGTCTTAGAAAGATACAGCGGTGACGATTTAAGAATCCCCGCATTTATAAATGTTCAAAAAAATTTGTACGGTAAAGTACTTTATACAAAATTTGAGAATTTTCTTTCAGCTTTAAACACCTTTAACAACGGGGGTTAATGATGATTAAGCTAGATGATGTTTACTATACATATGGAACAGGCTATGCAGTTGAAGGGATTTCTCTCGAAATAAAAGAAGGAGAGCTCGTAGCTTTTGTAGGACATAACGGTTCCGGTAAAACAACTATAGCAAAGCTTATAGCAGGTATAGTTAAACCCACAAAGGGAAGCGTTTTTGTTGACGGGTTAGACACCAAGAAAAGTAAAACTTCTGAAATAATACGTAAGGTTGGCATAGTTTTTCAAAACCCTGATTATCAGCTTTTTGAAAGCACAGTTCTTGATGAAGTTTTGTTTGCCCTTAAAAACATGGGTTATGAAAAGGATGAAGCTCTAGAAATGGCAACTAAAGCCCTAGAAAGGTTTGGACTAACAGCTTTTGCTCAAAGGCCCCCATTAAGTTTGAGCGGAGGTGAAAAAAAGAGGTTAGCTTTTTCCATTGTTTATGCCTGGAACCCAAAATATATAATATTTGATGAGCCCACTGTAGGACAAGACAAAAAGAACTTAGAAAATTTGAGTGCGGTTATTAAGGAATTGATAAAAAACGGGAAAAGCGTTATAATAACATCGCATGACATGGAATTTCTTTGGCCATTTGACCCGTTAACATTCGTTGTTGAAAAGGGAAAAATCGTTTGGAATGGTAGCATGAGAGAGCTTTTTAAACAGTTAGATTTCAGCAAGTTTAATTTAACAGAACCTCAACTGTCAGTTATATCCAAAAAACTTAGATTAAAGAACCCTGTCTTAACAGTTGAAGAAGCTGTGGAGGCTATAAAAGGTGTCAATGCTCTCTAGAGCTTTTATTTATGAGCAAAAGAACAGCTGGCTATACAAACTGAATCCGTACATTAAACTAACAGCAGGAACAGTTTTAGTCGTAGCATCTATCGCGTTCTTTTTGCTACAAAAAGTCTTAGCACTTTTTGCTTTTATGATTATCTTAAGCGCTAGCGCTAAAAAACTAAGGATGAACATGGGATCTTTTGCAATCTCAATACCTTTTGCAGCGATAATCTTTATAGGCGAATTTCTACTTGGAAAGAACTTACAAATAGGTATAGCATACGCGATCAGATTTGTCAATCTTGTCTTTTCATCATCAATCATATTTACTTCTGTATCCCCAGATGAAATAGATTATATAGTAAGAAAAGTCTTGCGTTCAAGAGACTTTTCATTTCTTATTTCTACCACATATAAGTTCATACCCGTTCTTGCATCTGACATCTCGCAAATTATAGAAGTTCAGAAAGCAAGAGGTGTAGATTTTGAAACTAAGAATCCCTTTAAGCTTATAAAGAACTATTATACAATCCTTGTGCCTCTGTTTGTTGTTTCAATAATTAGAAGCCAGCAGCTAGCTGAAGCTCTTGAACTCAGAGGTTATGGCGCATCAGAAAAACCTACATTTATTTATGAATACCGCTTGGGCCTTTATGATCTGTTTTTTATGGTATTTGTTTTATTATTTGTTTTATTAGTAGCTTTTTTATGATACGGAGATGGACATTTTTTAATAAATGAGATCTGCAGACCGCAAGGTCGAAGCTTTTTGATATAAATAAGGTAAGATAACCATAAGATTCACTTATGCGAAATTTAGCAATGCGCTTCCAATTTCTATTAAAATGAACACTCCTGAGCTAACGGTCGGCTTTTCGCTTTATTCAACTGAGCTTACGCTCTTGCATTAAGGCCTTAATGTCAGCTATGCCTTAGCTACGTCTGGCATGCACTTCCTTATCATATATTTTTGATTTCTTATTGAAGCATTTCCACAGTAGAGCTATCCATCTACTACCTGCTTAAAGGACTTTTACCCTTTAAACCCATAAAATTGAAATAATACAAAAATATATGCCTGTTGATGACGAGCGTACTTATAAAAAATGCCTTTATCGCAACTGCAGATGACGAACAGCCCATAATTAGGGAAGGTTCGATTTATGTTGAAGATGATAGAATTGTTGAAATAGGAAAAAACATAGAAAGCAAAAGAGCCGAATACGTAATAGATGGAAAGGACAAAATAGTTACTCCAGGCTTGATAAACACACATGTTCACCTAGCTCAGGGCATATTGAGAGGTCTTGTTCCTGACAACGTTTCATTAATTGAGTGGTTAAAAGACTGGGTTTGGCCATTACAGGGTAACCTTGATGAAAAGATTATGGACATAAGTACCAAACTTACTTTGCTCGAAATGATAAACACTGGGACTTCATCTTTTGTTGCCACTTCTATAAATGCGAGATATGGCGTTAACAGAGTTGTAGAAAACGTTTACAAAAGTGGCGTTAGAGCGGCAATAGGTAAACAAATAATGGATATTCCGGGATATGCAGATCATCCACAAATATTACATTCAGGATTGATAGAAGATTATCAACTTTCGCTTAAAATTTTTAACGACCTTTTTTCTGAATGGAATGGAAAAGATGGAAGAATTTGGATATGGTTTTCTCCGAGAACTCCAGGTGCTGTAAGCGATGAACTATTTAAGACAATTGCTGAAATAGTTAAAGAAAAAAATTCTGGTGTAACTATGCATCTAGCTGAAGTTAAAGATGACATAAAATACTTTTCAGGAAGAGGGACAACTCCAGGAAAATTTCTTAAAGAAGTCGGAATGCTCGGAAGGAAATACGTTTATGTACATGGCGTGTGGCTGAACGAAGAGGACATGAAGATCTTTGCCTCAACAGGAACTTCAGTATCTCACAATCCGTCTTCCAACAGCAAGCTAGGTTCAGGCATAGCCCCAATCACAAAGATGTTGAAGAATGGAGTCAATGTTACGATTGGCACAGATGGAGGTCCTAGCAATGATGATTACGACATGATAAGGGAAATAAAGCTTGCTCTTTTGCTCCAGAAAGTCAGCAACCTTGACCCTCAGTCCATAGATCTATTTACAGGTTTAAAGATGGCAACTTACAATGGAGCGAAAGCCATGGGTATAGAAAACTTTACAGGCAAACTTAAGAAAGGTATGAAAGCAGACATAGCAATTTTCAATACAAGAGCAGCTCATATGTTTCCAAGATTGCAGCCGCTATCTAACTTGATATATTCAGGCACCGGAAATGACTGCACCGATCTTTTAGTAGATGGTAAGTTCTTAAAGAAAAACGGGAAAGTTCTAACGATTAATGAAGAAGAAGTTTACGAAAAAGCCGACGAATATGCAGCTGAACTTTTAAGTAAGAGCGGTTTAAAGTATTGGATGTAAAGCCGGGGTCCCCTAACCTGGTATGGGGCAGGCCTTGAGAGCCTGTGGCCGTAATCGGCCTTGTGGGTTCGAATCCCACCCCCGGCGTTTTTTGAGAGCAAGACTTTTAAAAAAGAACGATTATTAAAGTATATGAAAAACGTAAACATTGATGTTCTTTCAAAAGCTGGACCTTATTCCCATGCAATAGTATCCGGAGGCTTCGTTTTTGTATCTGGACAAATAGGCACTGAAAAAGGGAAGATTACTTCTTTTCGTGATCAGTTCGAAAATTCTGTTAAAAAAGCTGACGCTATATTAAAGGCTTCTGGAAGCTGTATCGGAAAGGCTATAAAAGTTGTAGTTTACCTTGCTGACAAAAAATATTTCCAAGAAATGAATGAGCTTTTCGAAAAATATTTTCCGCAAAAGCCGGCTAGGACAACAGTAGTATGCAATTTTATTGATGATGAAATTCTGACTGAACTCGATATAATTGCTGAAATATGATACAAACTCTTTTTAAATATAATAAACTCATATAAATGCAAAGGTGCTGATTTTGAGAAAGCTTGATTTAAAAAGCTTTGAACTGCTCTTCAACTTAATGCTTCTCGGAGCAAAGGACCAATTTGTAACTGTCAAAACTAACGAGCTAGCAAAAATCTTGGGCAAATCTCAGCAAAGCGCCAGCTTATACCTATCGAAGCTTGAAAAAGATGGCTATATTCAGAGAACTGTAGAAAAAGAGGGAACAAGAATAAAAATTACGCAGAAAGGCATTGATCTTTTAGTAACGGTATACTTGTTGCTAAGGAATGAGCTTGAAGAATCGCCAACAACTATAAATATGGAAGGTAAGATCTTTAGCGGGCTTGGAGAAGGAGCCTATTATATGTCTCTTCAGGGTTATAGAGAACAGTTCGTAAAAAAGCTTGGGTTCGACCCTTATCCTGGAACACTTAATGTGAGGCTTGATAACAGGTATGTCAAAGAAAGGGAGAAACTCAATGAATATAGAAACTTTGGTATAAAGATAGAAGGCTTTAGCAACGGTGTGCGGACATATGGTGCTCTTTGGTGCTTTCATGCAATTGTTGAAGGAATCAGAGGTGCAGTTGTCATAATAGAAAGAACGCATTATGATATTGATGTTGTTGAAATAATTTCTCAGTATAATTTAAGAAAAGAGCTCAACTTAAAAGACGGTGATACTGTTAAAATTAGCGTTTTTATCTAGATATATGGTATGTCACCTTTTTTTCTTACGCCTACTATTTCAGTGTTGCCTGCAGGCAACACTCTTTGAATTTCTTCTATAGGAGTTACTCTGCCGTACAACTCTGATAGCTTTTTCTGTATCTTTTTTGCGGCTTCAGCTTGCGAAAGCCTCCCCGGCTCTATTTCTATAAACCAGTTGCACATCTTTGAAGCAGAGCTCAACGGCGCACAATAAGCTTTCAGTTCACCATTTATTTCAGCAAGTCCAACGCCAAGCCTTAGCTGTAAACCTTTTACATAATTCCTCTTGCCAAGAATCATTGCTGACCCTTTTCCCATATATTCACCTGAAGGCGCTGAAAAGCTTAGCTGTTCTCCTTTAACATAGTAAACGTCAGCGGAAGTGAGGCCCATCTTCCAAGCTCTGCTGAAAGAAGCTGTGGCTGTTGCCACTTCCTTTAAAGATATTTCTCCTGCTTTTCCGCTTACAACAAAAAACGGAGATCCTGGTAATTCTGTATGAAAAACATAATCATCCGGTTTAACATACCTTTTTATTATAACTTCGTTGCTGCTAGCATCCCTACCTCCAACAGCAAGTAAACCTTCTGAAGTTATAAACCATCTATATTTTTCGTACCATTCCCTCTTTTTGACGCTTACGACGTTTACTTTTTTTTCACGTTCTTTTGTCTTTGATTTTAAAACTTTCTTTGCCCCTTCCTCATATTCTTTAGCTCTTTCGTAAATTTTTGAAGCCAAGGCTGGCAATGAATCAGCTTTAATAATCTCTCCTTCTATTTTTAAAATTCCGTTTTCAAAGCTTCCCCCTTTCTCTTTCAAATATGATTTAAGCTCCTCAACCTCACCATACATAAGCTTTTGCGCTATTTCTCTCAGCTGTTTGGCCTTATCAAGGTAATTTTGTGCCAGCGCCTTCTTTTTTTCATCCTCAGCACTTTCTTTTAAGGCAAACAAAAAAGGGTCAAATGCTTCTTTAATTTCAAAAGGAAAGCTGTAGGTTGCGACTGGATTTCCCTTAGAAAAAAGCCTAATAAGAGAAAATGTTCCATCATTATATTTATACATAAAATCTGATGATTTACATTCTTCAATCACTTTTTCCAGCGCCATCTTTATTGCCTCTTTTTCCTCTTGTGAAAGCATATCTGCCTGTTTATCTCGCTGAACGCCTGCTCGGTAAAGAATTTCCTCTATGAATTTTCTTGAAGCGGCAATATAGAACCCAAGATGTTTTGAAACGGATACCTTTTCGTTATAAGGCGGTTCAGGATTTTCTAAAATCGGCGTTCCTCTTAACTTTGGATATACATAAAGCTCCCCCATTACTATTTTTCTATCTTTAAACTCCTCTTGTCTAAGAGCGCACACTATTATGCCCGACCTATCAGCGCATATAAGGTTCGAGCTTCCGAAAAGCTCTATGTAGAGCGTTCCAGAGCTCATCAGCATAGCTATTATCCTTTGGCCATGAGGGACCTTCATACCTTCTATTTTGCTTCCTTCAAGAAAATTCCTGAGATTTCTTATAAAATCTCCCTCCCATCTTTCTTTTATATACTTATTAGAAAGCCATATTCCGATTTTTAGATGCAAATTTAAAGCATATTCGTAATCCTTTATTGTAAAGGAATACCGGAGCTCATCTAACGAGTAAACGTTATTAATATACTTTCCATGTATACTTGGGTAGATCTTGCTGATGAGCACGTCAAGTTCTAAGTCTGATAAGAAATCCATAGAAAAAATAAAGGAGAACGAACTTAATAAGCTATACTGGTTTCGTGTTATCCTTGCAGGCATATCAGGAGTTATTAGTGCGCTGCTGTATGTTCATGCAATGGGTTATTTGACTCTAGTGTCGCCTATAATATTTTACTTAGCTTCATTGACGGTTTATAAGTTTAAAAGATCTATTGAGCTTATAGGAAAAAGAAAGGCTGGTTATCATGGACTTGGATCTTATATAATAACATGGCTTGTAATTTACATGCTTACTCTTACTCTCATTTTAGCTTAGTTCATAAAGCTCTTTGAAAAGCATTATTATACCCTGTGGAGGATAAATACCTTTTTCGGTGATAATAAAGTCAATATACTGAGGCGGCGTTACGTCAAAGGCTGGATTCATTACCTTTATCTTCGGATGTTTGTCTAACCAAGATTTTGGAGCGACCTCATAAGGGCTTCTCATTTCAATTTCTATGAGCTCTCCCCAGTAGGTCTGTGGGCTTATCTTGTAAGTCTCTGCGGCTACCATTACTCTTGTTCTAGATTCAAATGCTAGCGCAGCTATCTGTGAAGTCCCTATTTTGTTTACTACAGCCCCGTTTACAGCTATAGCGTCAGCCCCAACCACGACTTTATCTATTTTTCTCATGTAAAGTCTTGCAGCTGTGTCAGGAATGAGCGTAACATCTATGCCATGATCTGCAAGGTAAGCTGCCGTTAGCCTTCCTTGAAACCTTGGTCTTGTTTCAGTAGCAAAAACCCTTATCTGCTTTCCTTCTTTAACTGCTGTTTCTATGACGCTGATTGCTGATTGACTATTGCAGTGTGTAAGTATGGTGTCTCCGCTTACTATCCTTTTAGCTCCTATTTCTCCTATTTTTTTCTGAGCTTCAATGCTCTTCTGTATAAATGTATCAGCTTCTTTAGCTACATATTCTTTAAGAGATTGCAGATCAAGCCCATTTGCTATTCCTTTTTGTATGCTCTTTATTACTGTATTTATGCCATTGGGAAGCGATACAGCTGTAGGCCTTGAACTTTTAAGATAGTTAGCCGCAGCCTCCATTCTTTTTAAGAAATCTGCAGGCGAACTATCCGACACGTAAAAAACTTCATTTTTTAAAGCCGCTACAGCAGCTCTAGCTATCCTTCCTGCTCCTCTAACTTTCATTGTCCGGATATCTTCAAAAGTTTGTTTCAATTGAGGTGAAAATTCCGTTGACATTTAAAAATAAATTGTATATAAACATAGTTATAACCTTTTCTTTTATGACAGTAAACTCGCAAGTATATCATTTCATAACA
>DAXX01000008.1 GCA_002506605.1 Thaumarchaeota archaeon UBA160 | reverse complement strand
AATGTTATACCTGCGAGACTACTGCTACGCATAGAAATGTTTATTAAGCCGCAGATTAATATTTAATTATAATGACATGGAATGGCGTGCACTTTAACTTACATTCAGTAATACCGTGGTGGGGAATGGCAATATATTTCATTATCGTAGCCGCCTTGTTTGTATACGGATGGAAGAAGCATTTATTAGCTAGCTACAGAACAGTAGATTACGTATACATGGGCCTTTTAGCCGCAATATTAGTGATATGGAATTTCTTTATATCGCCACTTATTCCTAGGTTTTCAGCAGTAACCACAATATTTTATTATCCAACTATAGGAGAGCTTTTCATACTTTTCCTTGTTGCAGCACTTATAGGTAAACCAGGAAGCGTTTCTATAATGATGATAATATACACTTTGCTTTCAGACATATTTCACTACGGCTTTGGAGGAGAACCTTTCTGGTTCATTTATGAAGTAACAGCCTATGCCATACTTATAGACCTTTACCTTTTACTCCGGGGAAGGTACATGGGTACTCCATACCAAAAAGTTCTGTCTTTCAAGGCAGAAGTAGAAGTTGAGCAGACATCCCAAGCCCAGGCGCAAACTGGCAAGCTTTCAAAACAAAAAGAAAATGTGCGCAAAGTACCAGGGCTTTACTTTCTTGATGGAGCAGTAGTAGGGTTCATAGTAATGATTGCATATAACTTTTGGTACCAAGGCTTCTGGGCAACGTTTATTGAAGGATACCTTTACACATTACATTACGTGTTGTTTGAAACTATGACCAACGGAATAGGCGGCATTATAGTGGGAATAATACTTGCGCCATTAGTATACTATATCAAAAAAGTCATAACTGGCGGATTTTAAAAAAAATATTTATTAATAACTATAAACTATTTTTTTGATGCTGAGTTAGTAATGAAAGCAGTTGAAATAAATAACTTAAGCGTCTCATATGGTTTAGAGTCAGAACCTGCGCTTGACGGCATAAACTTAGAAATCGAAGAAGGCGAGTTCGTTCTTCTTGTTGGAAGGACAGGCTCAGGAAAATCAACGCTGCTTAACGCAATAAACGGTGTTATACCGCATGTAATTCAGGCAAATGTTGATGGTTCTGTAAAGGTGTTTGGTATTGATACTCAAAAGGTTGAGCTAAAAGAAATAACAAAATATGTTGGCACAGTTTATCAAGTTCCGGAGGATCAAATTTTTGCCCTTATAGTAGAAGATGATGTAGCTTTTGGCCCTGAAAACATGGCCGTTCCTCCAGAAGAAATAGCAAAGAGGGTAGATTGGGCACTAAAAGAAGTTAACCTTTTAGAACAAAGAAAAGCCCCAACTTTCTTATTATCTGGAGGCCAAAAACAAAGGCTTGTCATAGCTGGAGCATTAGCCATGAGGCCAAAGCTTCTAATCTTAGATGAGCCCACGAGTATGCTTGATTCATTAGGCACAGAAGAGGTATTTAATACTTTAAAACGGTTGAGGGACGAATATGGAATAACAATAATAATGGCTGAACACAAGGTTGAAAGGGTTCTTGGGTTAGTTGATAGGCTTGTACTTATACATAACAAAAAAATAGCTATTGATGCCCCGATAAGGGAAGCTCTCATGCGTAACATTGAATCTTACGGCATTGAAGAACCTCAAATAGCAGCAATTCATAAGATGGTTAACCCTACGGCAAAGATAGCGCCTTTAAATGTGGATGAATTCATAGATATGAACAAACCAGTTATTGAAGGGCTTTGGGATAAAAACTTACCGTTTATTGATCCAGATACATTGCTTTCAAGTGAAACAGAAAATGTGATAGAGTTTAACGATGTATGGTTTAAATATGAAAGGAGCAAAGAATTTACCCTAAAAGGTATAAACTTTACTGTCAAGAGAGGAGAGATAGCATCTATAATGGGTCCTAACGGATCTGGAAAAACAACTGCACTAAGAATTATAGCAGGTTTACAAAAGCCTACAAAAGGTAAGGTTATACTCAATGGAGCTGACGTAACAAAGCTTAATATGGCAAAAATAGCAAAGATTGTAGGATATGTGTTTCAAGATCCTGACCAGATGATTCTAAATACTACTGTTATGAGTGAAGTAACTTTTTCGCCTAGGTTAAGAGGGGAAAATAAAGAGGAAGCTGAGAAAAAAGCTGAGGAGTTGCTCAGGATGTTCGGCCTATACTCTTTAAAAGACTCGAGCCCGCATATGCTTAGCGTTGGGCAGAGAAGGCTTCTCACTCTTTGTAGCGTATTGATTAATAATCCAGCAATTTTATTGCTGGATGAACCAACACGTGGGTTGGATAAACAGACTGGAGAAGAAATTTTATCTTACATAAAGGAACTTAACAAAAATTACAAAATAACGGTAATAATGGTTTCGCATAATGTAAAACAAGCAGCCGACTACAGCAATAAAGCTATAGTTTTTTATGATGGAACAGTTGTCTACGAAGGAACGCCTCGTGACGCTTTTATAAAAGCTTCAGAGCATAAAGAGTGGTCTGTGGTTCCGCCTCAAGTATTTCAGCTGACCTATAAGCTAAGGATAAAGCCTCCTGCAGTAAAGCTTGATGAAGTTTCTGCTCTATTTGAAAGCGTAGGAATAATAAGAAAAGAATCCAGGAAAAGCGCAGTAGGTGAGTAAGATGAATAAAGACATTTTTACTTTTGCAGCTGTCGTGGCAATATTGCTTATAATAAGCGGTGTTATATACCAAAACTACGTTACAACGCCAGAAATATATGTCAAAGGCATAAATCTTATAGTGAACCAACCCCGTAGTACAGACGCTTTAATAGTTGGCCATGTTTTACAACCAAGTTCAACATTTGCCATAAAAGCAAACAGCTTTTTTGATTATGAACTAAATATAACTAATAATGGTAAGGCTCCAATATATGTGCAATCTGTTACAACAAATACAACGGGTTTTGCTATACCTACAACATATCTCTCTCAATCGTTACCATTAGAAGTAAGCCCAGGGCAATCAAAAACGTTGTACGTAACTGTCGAAACACCGGCTACGTCATATTCTGGGCCAGTAAATATAATTGTTAATGTTACGGCTTCAAGTTAAAATTTTATACAAAAATGATTATAAATTGGCACTTTCATATAGAGATTCATAGTAGATAAATAGGATCACCTCAGAACACTAATTGCTTGAACGCCTTGTATAGCATATCTAAAAAATTCGAAAAATCATTTTAATCAACAAAACAGCTAATAGTTTTTCGGAACATTTTTTTAATTGCTTTTTATATTAATTTGTCTATAGGGAATTTCTAAAAATTAA